>JBEQUD010000361.1:0-3220 GCA_040349235.1 Acidobacteriota bacterium | reverse complement strand
TCCCAAGCGGCAGACGACCGACATCGCCGGCGCGCGCGCGACGGCATAGGCCCGTCTGTCTTCAGCGCGTTGGTGACGGCCGGCGACGGCGTGCCCGCGCCACGCCGACCGCCAGGACGAGGGCAGACACCACGAACGCGGCCACCCCGGCCGCACCCACCCATCGCTCCAGCCGCGCCCAGCTATAGGCCAGGGAATAGCCCGCGCCGGCGACCGTCAACGACCAGACAATCGCCCCGGTGACGTTGTAAGCCAGGAAGGTGGACCAGCGCATCCCGCTGCCGCCGGCCAGAATGGCGCAGACGACACGGAGGCCGGTGATGAACCGGGCCAGGAACACGGTACGGGCGCCATGCCGCTCGAAGAACTGGTCGAACTGTGCCAGGCGGGCACCACCGAATCCGATACGCGGCCCAAACCGGACCGCCAGCCGGCGCCCGCCCCGGCGTCCGAGCAGGAATCCCAGATTATCGCCCAGGATGGCTCCGGCAATCGCGAGCGGCACGACGCCCCAGAGCGACAGCCGCCCAAACTGTGCAAGGGCGGCCCCGGCCAGCAACACCGTTTCTCCCGGTACGGGCAGGCCGGTGTTCTCGAGAAAGACCCCCACGAATACAACGGCATATCCGTATCGGGCAAAGAGTTCGACCAACCAGTCTGGCACCTGCAGCGCGCTCCTGATCGATTATGCCCGAGCGCTCCCGTGCGGAGGCGTGGCGGTGCTCAAGTATTGTTCCGCTGGCGCCGATTACGCCTCCGAGCGGTTGCTCCTCTGACCGTAGGGACCAAGACCATGAACGATCGGCCTATTGAACTGGATCTGCGCCCGCGCGGCGGCAGCCAGACGAACGATGCGCAGAAGGCGCTCATCGACCACTTGCTTCTGCTGCTCAAAGATGCACTGGTGGACACGACCAACACCACCGAGAGCGACCTCCCCACGCACGTCGAAAAGCTCCGCACCGCCCTCGCGACCGGGCAGGACGCGGCGACCCTCGCGGCCCTCGGCGCACAGTGTCTCGACGCCTGCAAAGAGGCGGTTTCGCATCTGGGCACCGAGCGGCTGGAACGGCAGAAGGAGATTCGCTCGCTGCTCGAGCTCATGCGCGAGGCGCTCGCGGCCGTTGCGGCGGGCAGCGATACCCTCCAGTCGGATCTGGCGAACACCGCGGATCGCTTCCAGGCCCTGGCGCGCATCGACGACCCCAAAGAGCTGAAGGCCCGCCTGCAGGCCGAGGTCGCCACCCTCAAGAGCATCGCGGTGGGCTGCCGGACTGCGTGGCAAGGGACGCTCAGCAGGCTGGACGAGCGGGTATCGACGCTCGAAGTGCAGCTGCAGACCATCACGGTCGAAGCCGCGATCGATCCGCTGACGGGCGTCGCCAACCGCCGCGCCTTCGAGAAGACCTGCCGGAGCTGGATGACCGCGGCACCAGCACAGTTCGTCCTGGCGATCCTCGACGTGGACAAGTTCAAGCCCATCAACGACACGTACGGCCATGCGGCCGGCGACCGCCTCCTCGTGTACGTCGCGCGGACGCTCGCCTCGTCACTCCGTGCGGAAGATCTGGTCGCGCGGCTCGGTGGGGACGAGTTCGTCGTGCTCGCATCGAACCTCACGCTCCGCACCGCGGAAAGCCGCATGACCCGCATCCTGTCAACGATCGCCTCGCAGGAGGAGCTCGGGGACGACAAGTTCCCGACGAACATCAGCATGAGCTGCGGCATCGCGGAATTCTCCGCGGGCGACACGCTCGAGAGCCTCTTGAAGCGCGCGGACGAGGCCCTGTACGACGCCAAGCGGCAAGGCCGCGGCAGGGCGATGTCGAGAGCGGTCCCGTTCCTCCGCGATCTGCTCAGGCGCCGCGTCTGACGGGTTCCCGAATGGAGCCCCTCCACACAGGGCGGCACGCGTCCTCGCTGGTCCAGGACGGCGACCTCAACGGCCGAGAGATCCGTGCGCTGCTCGCCTCGCCGGCCGCGCACGCGGCGGATCTGTCGGCGCTCGACGTGGTCCTGCCGGGCCTGGCCTTGATGATCGAGGCACGCGATCCCTACACGCAAGGGCACTGCGAGCGGTTGGCGGAGTACGGGATGGCCCTCGGCGAGGCGTGGGGCCTGGGACACGAGGACATCGAATCGCTCAGGCGAGGCGGATTCCTCCACGACCTGGGCAAGATCGGCATCCCTGACGCCATCCTGCTCAAGCCCGGCCGCCTGACGGACGAAGAATACGAGCTGATGAAGAGCCACACCGTCATCGGCGAGCGCTTTTTCGGTACCCTGCCGTCATTCGCCCCGGTGCGCGGCATCGTCAGGCACCACCACGAGCGGTTGGACGGCAGCGGATATCCGGACGGCCTGCGCGGCGATGCCATCCCACTGTTGGCCCAGATTGTGTCCGTCGTGGACGCCTTCGACGCGATGACGATCACCCGGCCCTACCGGAGCTCGCTGACGGTGCAGGCCGCCTGCGAGGAACTGGCGCGCGAAGCGCGGCAGGGCACCATGAACCGCGAGCTCGTTCGCGCCTTCATGTCCGTCATCCATCGACACGAACATCGCGTGACCCACCTCATCGAGATGGGTCACGCCGCGCCGGCCGACCGCCTGTACCGCGGCGCGGCCTGAGCGGCCCGCCGCCTCGATGGTGCGTCAGCCTCGCTGCGCCAGCAGGCCTCGGACCGTCGCCATGAACGCATCGCGCGTAAAGGGCTTACCGAGCGACGCCGCGCCGTCGCACCCCGCCGCCCCGCCGGCGGGATCGACCGGATTCCCCGACATGTAGAGCACCTTCAACCCCGGCCGCGTCGCGACGAGCTGACGCACGAGCTCGGCCCCGTCGAGGCCCGGCAGCGCCATGTCCGTGATGACCAGATCGAGCGCGGCAGGACGCGCCGCGATCGCCCGCAGCGCGTGTTCGGCGCTCGCCGCTTCGAGCACCGCGTAGCCGGCGGCCTCGAGAAACCCCATCAGGAGTTCGCGGACAAGATCGTCGTCTTCAACCAGGAGGATCACGCCGCTCAGATCACCACCCGGCTCGAGCGGGGTGGCCTGGCGACTAGGACGCCTTGAGGTGTGGTTGGACGTGCTCGGCGTAGCAGTCAGGACAGAAGCCGTGGCTGAACTTTACGCCCGCATGGTCGCTCAGGTACTCGTCGAGGTGCTGCCACCGCTGTTCGCCCGCGCGGATGCGCCGGCAATAGGCGCAGATGGAGAT
>JBEQUD010000464.1:0-7103 GCA_040349235.1 Acidobacteriota bacterium | reverse complement strand
CGATGGCCAGCGCCGAGGACCCGGCGATGCCCGCTCCGGCAGGGGACCGTCCCTCGGTCGTGACCCTGACCCCGGTCACCTGGTAGTGCCGCGCGGCCAGCGACAGCAGGGGCAGCGCGTTCGCGGCCGTGAGCTCGCTCCAATGGTGCGCGACGACCTGGTGGCCCGTATCCACCGACACGAGTTCGATCCTGCCGTCGGGGAGCGGGTCGATGGTCACCTGGGCCCGAAGGCTGATTGCGGCGTTCAACGTGAGGGCGCCCTCGTGGAACAGATAGAGCGGCCAGATGTCGATCGTGCCGCCGGCGAGATCGATGCGGGTGGGAGCCGACGCGGTGATACGCACTCGACGGCATTATAAACTCGGGCCGCCACGCAGGTAGAATCGTGGGGTACGCATGTCACCGAGCGCACTTCGTCGCCACATCGGCCAGTTGCTCGTCGCCGGATTCGATGGCCACCAGATCCCGGTCGAACTCCGGTCGCTGGCGCGCGAGTTCGGGCTGGGCGGCGTCATCCTGTTCGCGCGCAATCTCGGCGAGCCTGAGGCCGTCGCGGAACTCTGCCACGAAGCCTCGGGGCTCGCGCCCGACGTGCCGCTCTGGGTCAGCATCGATCAGGAGGGTGGTCGCGTCGCGCGGCTCAAGGCGCCGTTCACCGAATGGCCGCCGATGGCCACGCTCGGTCGAAGCGGTGATGCGGCCCTGGCGGCACGCTGCGCGGCGGCGATCGCGGCGGAACTGACCGCGGTCGGCATCAATCTCGACTACGCGCCCGTCCTCGACGTGCACACGAACCCGAAGAATCCCGTCATCGGGGATCGCGCGTTGTCTGATCGCGCGGAAACCGTGGCGCGCCTGGGGGCGGCCATCATTCGCACGCTTCAACACGAGGGCATCGCGGCCTGCGGCAAGCACTTTCCCGGGCACGGTGATACCCAGACCGATTCGCACCTGGAGCTGCCGCTCGTCGAGCATCCGCCCGAGCGTCTGCGGCAGGTCGAGTTCCTGCCCTTCGCGGCCGCTATCGACGCGCGGGTGGCGGCGATCATGACCGCGCACGTGTTCGTGCCCTCGTTGGACGAGCAGCGGCCGGCCACGCTATCGAGGCGCGTCATCACGGGAATTCTGAAGGACGAGCTGCAGTTCGACGGCCTCGTATTGAGCGACGACTTGGAGATGAAGGCGATTGCGGCGACCTATGCGGTCCCCGACGCGGCCGTGCTGGCCGTCGAGGCGGGGTGCGATGGGCTGCTCGTGTGCGGGAGCAATCATGACGTGCAGGCGCGGGCGCTCGAGGCGCTCGTGCACGCCGTGGAGCAGGACGTGCTGCCTTACTCGCGTATTGAGGACGCTCTGGCCCGACAGGCGCGCGTGAAGCGGCGCTTCCTCCAGGGCCGGTCTGAGCGGCCGTCCCCGGCGCGGACGATCAACCGCGTCATCGGCCGCGACGAGCACCGCGCGGTCGCCGAGGAGATGGCGCGGTTTCTGTGATGCTCAAACCGCGGGCGCTCGAACCCGGAAGCCGCGTGGCGCTCGTCGCACCCGCCAGTCCGTTCTCGCGCGACGAGTTCGCCCGCGGCCTCGACGAACTGCGTGGGCTCGGCTTCGAGCCGACGTACGAGGAATCGGTATTCGACCGGCACCGCTCGTACCTCGCGGGCTCGCCCGGGCAACGTGCCACCGCGCTCAGGCGTGCCTGGACCGATCCGTCCATTGCCGGCGTGGTCGCCGTGCGCGGGGGCTACGGCTCGGCGCAGGTGCTGCCGCTGCTCGACCGCGACGAGATGCGCCGCACGCCCAAGGTTTTCGTCGGCTACAGTGACACGACGGCCCTGTTGACGTTCTTGACGATCGGGTGCGGCGTGGTCGCCGTTCACGGCCCGATGCTCGATCGGCGCCTCTCGCGGGGCGCCGACGGATACGATCGCGAGTCGTTTCTGAACGTGGTGGGCCGGACCCTCCCGGCGGGGGAGCTGACGGCCCCAGGCGTGGAGACCCTCCGCGGTGGCGAGGCTGAAGGGCTGCTCTTCGGCGGCACGCTGACGCAGTTGGTGGCCTCGCTCGGCACCCCGTTCGCGTTCCAGCCGCCAGCCGGTCACGTCCTGTTCCTGGACGAAGTTGGCGAGCGCCCGTATCGCATCGATCGGATGCTGACGCAGCTGGCGCAGTCGGGCATCCTCGCGCGGGCCGCTGCCGTCGTCATCGGCGAGCTGCCGCGGTGCGACGAAGCCTCGGGCGAACCGACCGGGCGCGCGGTGATGGCGGACATGCTGGCCGATTTCCCCGGTCCGGTCCTGTTCGGCTTTCCGTCAGGTCACACGACCGGCCCCTCGTTGACCCTGCCGTTCGGCGTGCGGTGCCGTGTGGTGACGGGGGCACGGCCGCGCCTCGTCGTGGAGGAGCCGGCTGTTGCCTGAGCGCGTGCATCTCATCGGCGTGTGCGGAACGGCGATGGCGACGCTCGCGGCCTTGCTGCGGCGCAAAGGCTTCGACGTGCAGGGATCGGACCAGGATGTCTATCCGCCGATGAGCGATTTTCTCGCGGCCGAGGGGATTGCGGCCTTCAGCGGCTACCGCGCCGAGCACATCACCGACGACATCGATCTCGTCGTCGTCGGCAACGCCGTCTCGCGCGGCAATCCCGAGCTCGAAGAGGTGCTCGACAGGAAGATTCGCTACTGTTCGTTGCCCGAAGCGATCCGGGATCACTTCCTGTGGGACGCCCGGTCCATCGTGATTGCGGGGACGCACGGCAAGACGACGACGACCTCGCTGGCCGGCTGGCTGCTGACCCACGCGGGAGCGGACCCGAGCGTGCTCGTCGGCGGCATTGCACGAAACTTCGGCGACCAGGGATCCAGCTACCGCCTGGGCCGCGGGCGGGATTTCGTCATCGAGGGCGACGAATACGACAGCGCGTTCTTCGACAAGACCGCCAAGTTCCTCAAGTACCTGCCGGATATCGCCGTCATCAACAACGTGGAATTCGACCACGCGGACATCTACGCGGATGTGGACGCGGTCACGCTCGCGTTTCGGCGGCTCGTGAACCTCGTGCCCAGCCGCGGCCTCCTGCTCGTCGGCGCGGACAGCCCGCATGCAGCGGCGCTCGTTGGTGCTGCGCGGTCGCGTGTGCAGACCTTCGGGACCGCACCACATCTCGATTGGTCCGCGCGCGATATCGAGCCGACCGAGGGCGGGACACGATTCACGATCGACCGCGCCGGCGCGTTCTTCGGCCGCTTCGACCTGCCGCTGGTCGGTACGCACAACGTGCGCAACGCGACAGCCGCCGTCGCGATTGCCGTCGAGGCCGGCGTCGGCACCGCGCAGATCGCCGACGGGCTCCGCTTGTTCGCGGGCGTCAAGCGGCGGCTCGAGGTGGTCGGGACGGCTGGTGGCACGACCGTCTATGACGACTTCGCGCATCACCCGACCGCGGTCGCCGAAACCCTGGCGGGCTTGCGCGCCGCGCACCCCTCGGCCCGCATCTGGGCCGTCTTCGAGCCACGATCCGCGTCCTCGTGCCGCCGTGTGTTCCAGGACGACTTCGCTCGCGCTTTCGCGGCGGCGACGGCCGTGATCATCGCCCCGGTGTTCAGGTCCACGCTTCCCGAGCGAGAGCGCCTCTCCACGCCGGACCTGGTGCGCGCGCTGCAAGCCGGCGGGCAGTCCGCGCGTGCGGCCGGGTCGATCGACGAGATCGTCAGCACGATCGCGGCCGAGCACCAGCCGGGCGACCTTGTCGTGCTGATGTCGAACGGCGGATTCGGCGGCATCCATCAGAAGCTCCTGCGAGCGCTCGCGTGAGCGGCCATCGCTTCTGCCCGATGGGCGATGCCGCGTTCCGCGTGGAGTACGCCGCACGCCTCGACACCACGACGAATGCCGTGGTGCGCGCGCTCGCGGCCGCCGTCACCGCCGCGGGGCTGCCTGGGGTTCGGGACGTCGTGCCGACCGCGCATGCCGTGGCGGTGTACTTCGACCCGTTGCGCACCGACTACGAGGCCCTCGTCGAGCGCGTCGAGCGCGAAGCGGCGTCAGCGGAGACGGCGACGGCCGCGAACGCTTCCTTGCCTGACGTCGATCCGATTGCCGTTCCCGTGTGCTACGGGGGGGAATTCGGTCCAGACCTTGCCGCGGTCGCGGCGTTTGCGGGCCTCGACGCGGCCGACGTGGTCGCGCTTCACTCCGGTCCCACGTACCGCGTCTTCATGCTCGGGTTCGTGCCCGGTTTTGCGTATCTGGGCGCCGTCGATGCCCGGATTGCCGTGCCACGGCTAGCCACACCGCGTGTGCGGGTGCCGGCAGGGGCCGTGGGCATTGCCGGCGCGCAGACTGGGATTTATCCAGGCGCGGGCCCCGGCGGATGGCAGATCGTTGGCCGGACCCCCGTTGCCCCGTTCGATCTGACGCGCGCCGAGCCGTTTCTGTTCCAGGTGGGCGACTGCGTGCGGTTCTATCCGGTGTCCGCGGCCGACTTTGCCGGTCGAGGAGACGGCACCTGGTGCCGTCGGTGACGGTCGTGGCCCCAGGCCTGCTGACGACGGTGCAGGACCGTGGGCGCTGGGGATGGCAGGCGCACGGCGTTCCTGTTGCGGGGCCCATGGACCCCTGGGCGCATCGGTTGGCGAATGCGCTCGTCGGGAACGTGCCCGACTCGGCGGCGCTTGAAATTACCTACGAGGGGCCCGACGTCCGGTTCGACGACGCCCGGTGGGTCGCGGTGACGGGCGCGGACTTCGACGTGACGGTGGATGGTTGCCCGGTGCCGGCCGAGACGCCCGCGGCCGTCGCCCCCGGATCGGTCCTGCGGTTCGGGGCACTCCACCGAGGCGCCCGTGCGTATCTGGCGATCGCCGGGGGGATTACGGTCCCGCCCGTCCTCGGCAGCCGCTCGACCCACATGGATAGTCGGATGGGTGGGCTCGAGGGGCGCGCGCTGCGCGCTGGCGACTGCCTGCCGCTTGGCGATGTTCCTACCGTGCAGGCGCCGCGTGGACGAGGCGTGGCACCCAGTGGTCGCCAGCGGGCCACGGGCGCGACGGCGTGGGCGACGCTGCGTGTGATAGCCGGACCGGAACCGGCGCGCTTCGAGTCGGGCGTGCTCGCCGCGCTCGAGTCCAGCACATACCGCGTCGAGTCCAGCAGCAACCGGATGGGCCTTCGGCTGGCCGGCCCGCGCCTCTCGGTCCTCGACCCCGCGGATCGCCTCTCGGAAGCCACGCCCATGGGGACGCTCCAGGTGCCCGCCTCCGGCCAACCGATTCTGCTGATGGCCGATCGGCCCACGACGGGTGGCTATCCCGTCCTTGCCACGGTCGCCAGCGCTGACATTGGTGTGGCGGCACAGCTGCGCCCGGGCGATGCGGTGCGCTTCGTCCCCGTCTCTCTCGAGGAGGCGCTGGCCGCGCTCATCGCCATCGAACGTCCCCTGATGCGCCTCGCGCCAGGAGCGATGCGATGACCACGGTCGCCGACGATCTGCGCCGTGCTTTCGGGGACCGCGCCCTTCGTGACGCGGCACTGGCACCGCTGACCACGTTCCGGGTCGGTGGCGCCGCCGAGTGGCTGGTCGAGACCCGCGGCGCCGAGGAGGCGCTGCTGGCGCTACAGATCGCCGCGCGCGTCAGCATGCCCGTGACCATCCTCGGCGGGGGCTCGAACGTCCTGGTGTCGGACGCGGGTGTCCCTGGGCTCGTGCTTCGCCCCCGCGGCGGTGCCGTATCCGCGCTCGATGCCGAGCATGTCGTGGCGGACGCGGCCGTCACCATCAACGCCCTCGTGCGGTGGACGATCCTGCACGGCGCCGCGGGCCTCGAGGCCTGGGCCGGAACGCCGGGGACCGTTGGCGGGGCGATCCACGGGAATGCGCACTTCGCCGGGCAGCTGATCGGCGACTCGGTGACGGCCGTCCGCGTGGCGGGCCGCGACGGTGTGGCGCGCGAGGTGCCCGCCGCCGACATGGCGTTTGCCTACGATCGCAGCCGCCTCCAGGAGTCCGGAGAGGTGCTGCTGTCAGCGGTCTTCCGTGTGTCGCGGGGCGAACCGGCCGTCTTGCGTGCGGCGGCGCGCGCGTCGCTGGCATTTCGTAAGCGGACGCAGCCGCTCGACGCGCCGAGCGCGGGCTGCATCTTCAGGAACCCAGAGCCCGGCCACGATGTCGTGCCCGAGGGTGTGCCGTGGTCGGCTGGTGCCCTCGTGGACCGCGCCGGCCTCAAGGGCTTTCGGATCGGGGGGGCGTGCGTGTCGCCCGTCCACGGCAACTTCATCATCAACGACAACCACGCGACCGCGCGAGACATCCGCCAGCTCATCGAGCACTGCCGGGCGGCCGTGCGGGCGCGTTTCGGTGTCGAATTGCGCGAGGAGATCGTCTATCTTGGCCACTTCCCATGTCCACCCTGTTAATTGAAGGCGGCCACCGGCTCTCCGGCACGGTCGAGGTCGAAGGCAACAAGAACGCTGCGCTGCCGCTGCTGGCGGCCTGCCTGCTGACGAGAGAACCGTGCGTGCTGACGAACGTGCCGCGGATCAGCGACGTCGAGGTCATGGCGCGTCTCTTGATGGACCTGGGCGCCACGGTCGAGGGCATCGGGACGACCACGCTTCGCGTGTGCTGCACCGAGATGACCAAGGACGAGCCCGACGGCGCGCTGGTCGGGCGGCTGCGGGGCTCGGTGCTCCTGCTCGGTCCGCTGCTGGCGCGGCGGGGGCGTGCGCAACTCGCCCCGCCCGGGGGCGATTTCCCAGCGCGACGGACCATCTCGACGCACCTCGAGGCACTGGCGGCGATGGGGGCGCGGGTGGTGGCTGGGCACGGCCACGAGCTCGAGGTACCAGACGGCCTCCAGCCGGCCTCGATGTACTTGTATGAGGCGTCAGTGACGGGAACCGAGACGGCGCTCTTGGCGGCGGTGGCCGCACCTGGCGTCTCGGAGATTCGCAACGCCGCCTGCGAGCCGCACGTCGTGGAGCTCTGCGCGTTTCTCAACTGCCTCGGCGCCCGCGTCACGGGCGGGGGCACATCGACGATCCGGGTCGAGGGCGGGGCGGTGCTCGGCGGCGCCGAGTATCGCCTGCGCGGCGATTACATCGAGG
>JBEQUD010000406.1:0-4570 GCA_040349235.1 Acidobacteriota bacterium | reverse complement strand
CTCCCGTCGGGACGTGTCTGGTCAGGGCGTCTGCTCGGCCACGTAGGCCGCGAACACGTCGTTGAAGAGGGCACCCGGGCGGCGCTCGCGCAGGCGCGCGACCACCGCGGGCCCCGGCATGCCCATCTCGCACAGGATGAGCCCGGCGACCAGCGCAGAGCGGTTGAACCCCATCCCGCAGTGCGAGAGCACCCGGTGCCCGGCCCCTACGAGGGCCGCACCGAGGCGTGCCACGGCGCGCAGCTTGGCGAGGTTGGGGAGATCTTCGTCAAAGATCGGAAAGTAGATGTACAAGCACTCGTTCGGGACGGTCGGGATGCAGCTGTCGAGGCCGCCCTCGAGGTCGATGACGGTGTCTATCTTGTGCTGGGCGAGGCTGTCCCAGTCTTCGATCGCGGGCGAGATGAACAGGTAGCCTGTGTCGTCGATCTGAAACAGCGGTGTTCCATCCGGCATTCTATCAGTCTAGCTCGTGAACGATACCGGCGTGCGCGCGCAGCAAGTCCTCCACGCGGCGGCCGGCGGGACCCGGCGCCTGCGGCACGACGGCATACGGGCCCGTCGCAGGAACGGCGCTGGGCGTCGGCCGACCAGCGGGTTCGTGACCCGCCCAGTTCCGCTCGCCCTGTGTGTCGAACGACCTGGCGTGAGCAGTGGATGTGGTTCTCATAGCTCCTGTCTCTCGCAAGTTCCGTGCCCCTTGGGGGCGCCTGACGCCACTTCGCGGCAAACCGTGCTGGTTCGGTATATCGGCATCCGGGCCCACAGGGTTAATTCGCTCATCCGGCGGGCACTTCGAGCGGGCGTTCCCGGTGCAGGGTCAGCCATTCTCCGTTTTCTTCGAGCGCCTCGATCCCCAAGTCGCGGACCAGATTTGTAATGCCCGCCTGGTCGTCGGCCTGGAGCAGACGCTCCAACTCGCGTCCCGCGGCCTCGAAGAGGTCGGCCATGCGCCCGAACTGACGGATGTGTTCGGCCCGCGCGAGCTGCTGGCCATAGGCATGCATGACGCCGGCGATGACCGCGAGCATCGGGATGGCCACATTCAGTGACGAATTCTGATAGGACGACGGAGCAACTCGGTGCATGGCGGCGGCGAGGGCCAACGGCGAGAGAAAGGGAACCGAGTAGACCAGGACGACGGCGACCGACAGGACGCCGCTGAACTTCAAGAGACGGTTGATGAGCCGCGTTTCCTTGGCCAACGTCTGCTGTTCTCTGGTCACTTTCGACGCGAAATACCGGCGCTGGCCTTGGATCCAGTGCACGACGAGCGCGCGCGCGTGCGACGGATCGACAGCGGGCGTGGCGCTCTCCTTGGCGTCTTCGACCATGGTCAGGACGGCCCAGGATCGCAATGCGCCGCGGATCCACTCGAGTTCGCTGCGTTGCTTTCTCAGGTACGTGTCGATCACCGACGTTTGGATGCCCGCGACCCTCCACAGGAACTGGATGCGGAGCGCTTCCGCCAGCGCGCGATAGTCCTGATACTTGTTCTGATACTCGCCGCGTTTGGCGCGCCCGTGTATCCAGGCGGCGGTCACCGTCGAGCACCCGAGAAACACGAGGAGAAACCACGGCGGGACATGAGCCCAACCGAAGATGGAACCGACGCCGTCTTCGACCGCAAAGAAATTCGTGTGCATATTGAAGAAGAACGCCGCGACGACGACACCGATGAACATCCGCCTGGTGGCATCGAGCGTCTTCTTGCCGAAGTGCAGGGCCAGACCGTCCGCGACGGCATATTGATCCAGGATGCGGGCGCAGGCGGCTGGCAGCCCCGCCAGCGGGACCGGTGCGCCTCGCTCTTCGGTCAGCAGCAGTTGTGCCTTGCTGTCCTGCGCCCCGCGTTCCAGCTTGGCGTGGAACCGGGCCGCGTCCCGGTTGAAGAGTTCCATACGTTCGCACAGGCGGTCGAAGGATTCGCCGGTTCGCCCCGCGGGCAGCAGCACACGCTGTTCGAGTGCGTGCGGCAGCGGCGACGTATGGCTGCGCCGTGGGGTCACAATCCACCGCACGGGCCCGACCGACGTCGTGACGCTCAACGGGCCGCGGGCGGGTTCGTAGGGCGGTGGAATTCCCTCGAGCTTGAACCGGACGACCTGGCCCGTCCCCCCGATCTTGTCCGTGTCCGGCCCGGTCAAGCCGTCCCAGAGCGCGAAGAGAATCTGGCTCTGGCTGGCGATGTACGCGCCGACTTTCGCGTACTCCTGGTCGCGCGCCGGGCCCGGGCGCGAGACGTCCGTGGCCGTGGTGCGGGGCAGCAGCGGCAGGTCGATGCGCGCGCGGGCGCGGTCGAGCAGGGCGTTGAACTCCGCGCGGGATTCGGCGCTCTCGAAATCCTGTTCGTAGAGCGCCAGGGGCAGGGGCAGTGGCACGACCACGTCGATGCCGAGCTCGATGGCGATGCGGGCCCCCAGCCGGTCCGCGCCTTCAGCCAGCGGGGACAACAGCGCGAGCGAGGAATGGGGGAGGCGCTGCCGAATATCGACGAATGCCGCCCGCACGGCGGCTTCGAGCGGCGCGACGTCCTGGTCCCTCAGATCACGATGGCCCGTGATGCCGATCAGGACGGGGAGGGGGGCGTTCAGACTGACGCCGTCCTACTTGGCGGGCTTGGAGGCATCCGCTTTGACGCCGCTCGCCGGCTTGTCTTTCTCCCCCGCCGACTTGTCCCCCGCCGGCTTCTCGGCCCCGGGCTTCTGCGCCACGGGCTTACCGTCCGCGCCGGGCCTTCCATCGACCGACTGCAGTTGCAGGTCCTTTTTGAACCGGGACAAGCGCAGGAGAACCGTTCTGGGCTTTTCCGGGTCGATCTGGCCGAGCTGGAGTCTTTCCTTGTCGCGGACCTTGTTATCGACGTTGAGGATGGTCACCGTGGCGTGGTGCGCGCCGCCGGGAACGACGAACGACGTGCTCAGCACCTGGGTTGCCCCGTCCTTGGCGGCGAGCTTCTCGGTCCAGACGACATGATCGTCAATCTCGAACAGGACGGATCCCTCCGACAGCGTATTCCTGAAGTCCACGAAGACGTTCGGCTCCGGGGCGGGGGCGAGGCGGGCTTTGGCCGCGGTCGCTGCGGTGCGCGCCTTCCCGGCCGCCGTGTCCGCCGCACCAGCCCCAGCCGCCGCGCTGGCCAGTGTTCCGGTCTTGGGGGTCGCCGATGCGCCGGGGCCCGATGCCGCGGGCTTCGATCCGGGGCTCGCCTGGTCTGGTTTGGCGGTCGGCTTCGCAGACGTTGGCGCATCGCCATCGGGCTTGGGCGCCGTAATCGGGCCCGTGGTCGGAACTGTTCCGGCGACCGGCGCGTTGGGCGGTACCGCACCAGTGTTGGGGGCCTGGGCCGTCTCGGACGCTGGGGGGCCGGAGACCGGCGTTGTCGGCGATGCGGCCGGGGACAACCCGGGCTTGGACCGGAACTGAAGCCCGACGGCCAGAAGGCCAGCCAGGGCGACGCCGCCGAGCACCGCGGGAACCACCCAGCGCGGCTGGGCCTGGGCAGGCGCCGCGGGTTTCTTCGACGCGGCATTGACGGGCGCCGCGGCGGCTTTGGGTTGGGCGACCGGTGCTGGTGACGTGGTCGCACCGCGGGATTGGGACGCAGCGACCGACGCGGTGCTTGCGGGGGGGGCGCCGGACGGCGCACTTGACGGCGCACTCGACGGCGCACTCGACGGCCCGCTCACGGCAGGCGGGGGCGTCGCGGGCAGCGCGACAGTCGAGGCCGCCGCTGGCTGGGCCGTGCCGGGTGGGACCCCGATGACTGCTGCCGCGACAGGCGTCGCGTCAAGTGCCGGCGGTACCCCAGCGGGGGGCGCCGCGGGGGGCACAACAGCCGCCGCGGCTGCCGACCCTGCCGCCGCATGTGTCTTGGCCAACAGGGCTTTGACACCAGCAGCGAGCTTCCCGATGTGCTGTTCGAGCGGCACGGTCAGCGCATCCAGCCAGTGGGGCGCGCTGATGAAATACTCGAGGGTCTTGGTCGGAACCGTGTTCTCGATCCGGAGGGGGATGATGCTGATGCCCTTGTGCACCGCGCGTTCCACCTCGCGCTCGATCTGCATGGAGGCGTTCGCGTTGCTGCTGAAGATCAACACCATGATCTTCGACTCGTCGAGGGCGTCGATGATCGATTCGGCCCACGAGGCCCCCGGCACGACGTCGCGTGGCGCAATCCAGCAGCGGATCCGGTGGATGGATTCCAGCTGCGAGCAGACCGCGTCGGCGACGGCCTTGTCACTCGACGCATAGCTGATGAAGACGTCGTGCGCCATGCTTACCTCGACGATATCGTGGCGCGCGCGAAACGCTCCGGCGCTGTCACAATATGTCCGTTGAACCAGGAGGTCTGTGAATGCACATAATCATGCACCAGACGCCGCTCATCCACAAAAGTACCACGACGGACAGTCAGAATTGAGGCATGCGATGGCAGATGACGACCTGCGAGCCGAACTCGAGCGGTTGAAGGCGGAAAACGAGCGACTGAAAGGGCAGCGGGGCCGCGCCACCAGCCTCAAGGTCAGCGAGAAGGGGGGCGTCTCCGTGTACGGCCTCGGACGCTTCC
>JBEQUD010000363.1:0-5982 GCA_040349235.1 Acidobacteriota bacterium | reverse complement strand
AGAACAAGGGCTGCGGCGAGCTGTTCCACTTTTTCGAGCAGTATCTGAGGGAGGGCGAGGGCAACCTGTCGCTCGTCCTCGTCGGCAACTCGCTGCTCCCGATTCCTGAGCACCCCCGCATCAGACACCTCGGTTTTCTGGACGACGCGGACAAGTTCGACGCGATGGCGGCGGCCGACACACTGATCATGCCCTCCTACTTCGAGAGCCTGTCGATGGTCGCGCTCGAGGCATGGGCGCTCGGCCGACCCGTCCTGGCCAATGCCCGATGCGACGTGCTCAAGGCGCGGTGCATCCGGAGCGGGGGCGGCCTCTTCTACGAGAACTACGCCGAGTTCGCCGGCGCGCTTCGCGCGCTCGAGCAGAACCGATGGCTCGCGGCGGTGCTCGGCCGCAACGGACGACGGTTCTTCCGCGAGCACTACGACTGGCCGGTCATCGAACGGAAGTACCTCGACATGTTCGAGCGGCTGAAGGGCGAGCAGACGCCCGCGGGCATGGAGCCGCTGCCGGGTTGGCTGGCGCGACGCCGGGCGATACAGCCGCCCGCCGCGCAGGTCGTGGACGGGCTCGCGCGGGGCCCGCTCGTCAGCCTGTCCAGGGCGCCCGCGGCGGGCAGGCGTCGCGCGTGACCCACGTCCATCAGGTGCTGGCGACGCTCGGCTACGGCGACGCCATCGGCCACGAAGTGCTCGGTATCCAGCGGGTGCTGCGGGCGGCGGGCTACGAGTCGGACATCTTCGTCGAGACCGCCGACCGCCGGCTCGAATCGATGACCTACGACTATCGCCACCTCATCGACGTCAGCCACCCAGATCATCTGCTGCTGCATCACTTCTCGATTGGCTCGCGTGCGTCGAGGACGGCCTTCGCGCTGCCCGATCGCATGGCGCTCATCTACCACAACATCACGCCGCCGGAGTACTTCGTCGGGGTTCATCGCAAGCTCGCACGACAGTGCTTCCACGGGCGCCGCGAGCTGCGTACCTACGCAGGACGGTGCGACCTGGCACTCGGGGATTCCGAGTTCAACCGGCAGGACCTCGAGGCGCTCGGGTTTCCCCGAACAGACGTGCTGCCGGTCGTCCCGGACTTCTCACACCTCGACGGCACACCCAGCCGGCTCCTCGCGGGGCAGTTCGATGACGCGTGGACCAACATCCTCTTTGTCGGCCGAATCATCGCCAACAAGAAGATCGAGGACCTCGTCCGCTTCTTCCACGCGTACCACACGTTCTTCAATCCCCGGTCGCGCCTGCTCCTTGTCGGCGCCCACGGCGGGGTCGAAGGCTACCTCGCGTCGATCAATCAGCTCGTCGCCGCGCTCGGCAATGCGCACGTGCACGTCTGCGGTCAGGTCTCGAACGAGGAGCTCGTGGCGTTCTACGACGTCGCGGACCTGTTTCTCTGCGCGAGCGAACACGAGGGATTCTGTGTGCCGCTCGTCGAGGCGTTCTACAAGCAGGTGCCCGTCCTCGCCTACGCGTCCACGGCCGTCCCCGCCACCATGGACGGTGCCGGTGTCCTGTACGCGGACAAGCACCCGCTCCACGTGGCGGCGCTGATGGACGCGATCCTCTTGGACAGCGACCTGCAGGAGCGGATCGTCCTTGGGCAGTTGGCCGCGGTCGAGCGGCTGCAGGGTAAGGATTTCGCCGGCACCCTCCTCCGCTTCGTTGACGAGATTCTCGCGGGACCGCGCGCACCCCTGCCGCACGTGACGTTCGATTTCTGGCAGCAGTTCGACGCGACCGAACAACTCGAAGAGCTTCGGCTCGATCGGCCTTCGATCTACAAGGCGCTTCCCTGGCCATGATTGTCAACCAGTGGGTCCCGGCCGCCCACGCCGGGGACGCCATCGGCGACAGCGCGCGACGGGTGCGGAACCTGCTCCGCGGCCTGGGGCACGAGGCCGAGCTCTACGCCCTCACGATCGAGGACGCGCTCGTCGGCGATGTCCGCCCGTTCTCGGACCCGGCCGCCCGCCGCGGCGATCTCACCATCTTCCACTACGCGCTGCCGTCGCCGATGACGGCGGCGTTCGCCGCGCTCGGCCATCGGCGCGTGCTCCAGTATCACAACGTGACGCCGGCGGCCTACTTCGCGCCCTATGACGCCGGCCTCTTCAGGCTCGCCGCGCTCGGACGACAGGAACTGGCGACGCTCGTCGGCCACGTCGATCTGGCGCTCGGCGACTCGGAGTACAACCGGCTCGAGCTCGAGGCGCTCGGATTCTCGCCGACGGGGGTATTCCCCATTGCGGTGGACACCGGGCGGATCACGCGCCCCTCCCATGTGCCCGCCATCGAACGCATGCTCGACGACGAGCTGGTCAACTTCCTGTTCGTGGGCCGGATTGCCCCCAACAAGATGATCGAAGACCACATCCGCCTCGCGGAGTGCTACAAGCGATACGTTGATGCCTATTACCGGTTCATCTTCGTCGGGCGGTACGATGTGGTGCCGCGATACTATGCCACCGTGCGGGCGCTGATGACCGAGCTCAACCTGCTGCACGATCGTTTCATCTTCACCGGCCCGGTGCCGGACGAGGAACTTGCGGTGTACTATCGCAACGCAGCCGTCTACATCTCGTTGAGCGAGCACGAGGGCTTCTGCGTACCGCTCGTGGAGGCGATGGCGGCCGACGTGCCGATTCTCGCTTATGCCGCCGCCGCGGTCCCGGACACGCTCGGCGGGGCCGGCATCCAGTTCGCGCCGAAGGACATGGAGCTGGCGGCGGAGCTGCTCGGCACGCTCGTCTTCGACGACGACGTGCGGACACAGGTCGTGGCCGGCCAGCGACACAGGCTGCAGGACTTCGGCGACGCCCGCATCGTCCGCGAACTCGAGGCCGTTCTTCAATCGTGAAAATCGCATTCATCGTCCAACGCTACGGCACCGAAGTCCTCGGCGGGTCCGAGTACCTCTGCCGCCTCGTCGCCGAACGGCTCGCCGCCACGCACGAGGTCGAAGTCCTCACCACGTGCGCGCGCGACTACATTACCTGGGCGAACGACTACCAGGAGGGCGCCGACCGCATTCGCGGCGTGACCGTGCGGCGCTTCGCGAACGCCAGGACGCGGGACATCGAGTCGTTCAACCGCTATTCCGAGTGGATTTTCAGCAACCCGCACACGCGGGCGGACGAGATGGAGTGGCTGAAGCAGCAGGGGCCCTGGTGTCCCGGATTGACCAGCTACTTGAGCGGCCACCACGAGCAGTACGACGTCCTCATCTTCTTCACGTACTTGTACGCGACGACGGTCATGGGCTTGGAGGTGAACCCCGCCCGGAGCATCCTCGTCCCCACGGCCCACGACGAGCCCGCGATCCGCCTCGGCATCTTCCAGGACGTGTTTCGCAAGCCGGCCGCGATGTTCTTCAACACCGACGTCGAGCGTCGATTCGTCCGCTCGCAGTTCGTCGATCTCCCGTTTCTCCAGGACATTGTCGGTGTGGGGGTCGAGCTCTCCCAGCACCACGCCTACCCGCGAATGTCCGGTGCCCCCGAGGACGAGACGGAGGACGACGAATCGGCCACGCCCGAACAGGTGCCGGAGGTGTTTCCGTCCCATCTCACCGCGCGGGGTGCCGTGTTCCGCCGGCGCCACCGCCTCTACGGGCCGTTGGCCCTGTACGGCGGCAGAATCGAGGCCGGCAAGGGCTGCGAAGGGCTCGTGGAGTATTTCAGCGCCTACGTCGAGGACGGAGGGGACGCCACGCTGACGCTGATGGGCGTGAAGCTGATGGTGCTGCCCGAGGAACCGTTCATCCGCTTCGCCGGGCTCCTGTCCGAACGCGAGCGGCTGCAGGCGCTCGAGGCCGCGACGGTCGTCATTTGCCCCTCGCCCTACGAAAGCCTGTCGCTGCTGGCGCTCGAGGCGCTGTCGGTCGGCACACCCATCCTGGTGAACGGGCACAGCGCCGTGCTCGTCGAGCACTGCCTGCGCAGCAACGGTGGCCTGTACTACACCAACGCCGACGAGTTCGCGGAGTGCCTCAAGCTGCTTGTCGGCAATCCCGAACTGCGCGCGGCGATGGGGGCCCTGGGCCGCGAGTACATCCGCCAGCACTACCGGTGGGAGCTCGTGCTCGGCAAGTACGAGCGGACGTTCGCGACCATCAGAAGCGCGCGGTAACCCCTAGTCGTCTGGCAGGACGCCCGGGGGCGGGGTCGAAGTCGCGGAGGCGGCACTCTCGACGTCGGTCCCCGGCGGGGTCCCAGGGGTAGACGGATCGGCCGGGCCCACGCGCCGGCGCCTCGGTCGGATGTCGTAGCGCTTGATCATCTCGTTGAGCGTTGTCGGCCTGATGTGGAGCAGCTCGGCGGCGCGCTTCTGGACCCCGCCGGCAGCCTCGAGCGTGGACTCGATGATGTGCTTCTCAAAATCCATCGTGACGTCCTTGAACGAGATGCCTTCGGGCGGCACGACGAACGCCGGCGCATCGAACGGCGAGCGCTTGCGGACGTGCTCGGGGATGAGGTCGATCTCGATGCGCGGACCCGAGGTCAGCACCACCGCCCGCTCGAGCACGTTCTCGAGTTCCCTGACATTCCCCGGCCAGTCGTAGGCCGTCAGGGCCTCCAGGGCTGAGGGCGTGAGCTCGAGGTCGGTCTTCCCGTTTTCGGCGCCGTACTTCTGGAGAAAGTGTCGCGCCAAGAGCGGGATGTCGTCCACGCGCTCGCGGAGCGGCGGGAGCTCGATGGCAATCACGTTGAGTCGGTAGAGCAGATCCTCGCGGAACCGTCCCTCGTCGGCCATCTGCCGCAGGTCCGCGTCAGTTGCGGCGACGATGCGCACGTCCACTTTGAGTGTGTCGAGTCCCCCGAGCCTCGTGAAGTCGCGCTCCTCGATGAGCCGCAGGAGTTTGGCCTGGGTGTCGAGCGACACATTGGCGATCTCGTCGAAGAAGATCGTGCCCCTGTCGGCGAGTTCGAGCAGTCCCTTCTTGGCCGTCGCCGCGCCGGGGAAGGCGTCCTTGGCATGGCCGAACAGAGCCGACTCGAGGAGATCCGGCTGCAGGGTCCCCGAGTTGACGATGACGAAGGGCCGTTCGGAACGGGACGAGTTGGCGTGGATCGCGCGCGCAACCAGCTCTTTGCCCGTACCGCGCTCGCCCTGGATCAGGATGGTCGATCGGCTGGGTGCTGCCTGGATGATCAGGTCGAAGACCTGACGCATGCGGGGGCTCTTCCCGGTGATGTTAGAGAAGTTGTGGTACCGCTCCTGGATGCTCTGCCGCAGATTGCGGTTCTCGTGCACGAGACGCCGGCGCTCCATGGCGTTGCGCACGACGACAAGGACCTCGTCGTTCTTGAACGGCTTCGTGATGTAGTCGAACGCCCCGGCCTTCATCGCGGAGATGGCGCTGCCGACGGAAGCGTAGGCGGTGATGATGAGCACCGCGATGTCCTCGTCGATGCGCTTCAGCTCGTCCAGGGTCGCGATGCCGTCGATGCCCGGCATCATGATGTCCACGATGGCGGCATCGAACGGGAAGGCGCGCGCCAACTCGAGGCCTTCGGCGCCGGATGACGCCAGACGGACGTCGTAGCCTTCCCGGGTCAGGAGGGTCTCGAGGATTTCCCGCATGATCTCCTCGTCATCGACGACGAGAAGCGTGCCGTTGCCTGACGTGGCCATCGCTCGCTACTGCGCCGCCCCGCGCAACTGCTGGAACTGTTCCGCCCTGGGCAGGCTCAGGATGAAGCGCGTGCCCTTGCCAAGGGTGCTCTCGCAGTGGATCGTCCCCTCGTGCTCGTGCACGATGCCGTAGGTAATCGAGAGGCCGAGGCCCGTGCCGCGCCCGATCGCCTTCGTCGTGAAGAACGGATCGTAGATCCGCGCGAGGTGCTCCGAGGGAATGCCCGAGCCGGTGTCTGACACCTCGATGACGGCCTGTTCGCCATCGGCTCGGCTCGACACCATCAACCAGCCACCTTTGGGCATCGCATCCCGGGCGTTGAGGAAGAGGTTC
>JBEQUD010000335.1:0-7294 GCA_040349235.1 Acidobacteriota bacterium | reverse complement strand
CTTCAGGATGTATTCGGTCACGCCGGCGTTGTCGTTGACCGGGCTGGTGTTGGGCATGCAGGCGACGGCCGTGAAGCCGCCCACGACGGCAGCAGCCGTGCCGGTGGCCACCGTTTCCTTGTGCTCTTGGCCGGGTTCGCGCAGGTGCACGTGGATGTCGATGAGCCCCGGACAGACCACGAGCCCCGCGGGGACCTCGACGACAGTGGTGTCGGCATCGACCGGAAGGCCGCGGCCGATCGCCGCGATGCGATCGCCGTCGATGAGGATATCGAACACGCCGTTGCGGCCGTGGACCGGATCGACCACGTGCCCGCCTCTCAGGAGTCTTTTCATAGTGTTGGCTTCGCGTCAGTCGGCATCGGCGCCGCCGCCGAGCAGATACAGCACCGCCATGCGCACGGCGACGCCGTTGGCGACCTGCTCGAGAATCACCGACCGCGGGCCGTCGGCGACGTCGGACGCGATTTCGACGCCGCGGTTCATCGGCCCGGGGTGCATGACGATGGCGTCCGGCTTCGCGCGCGCGACGCGCGCGGCGGTGAGGCCGAACGTGTTGAAGTATTCGCGGAGCGAGGGGATGAACGCCCCCTGCATCCGCTCTTGCTGGATGCGCAGCATCATCACGACGTCGGCGTCGGCGACGGCCTCGTCCACCGACGTCGTCACCGTGACGCCGGCCTGCTCGAGGCCGAGCGGCACCAGCGTGCGCGGCCCGCACGCCCACACATCCGCGCCGAGCATCGTCAGCAGCAGGATGTTCGAGCGCAGCACGCGGCTGTGGAGGAGGTCGCCGATGATGGCGACCTTCAGACCCTCGATGCGCCCTTTGTGTTCGCGGATCGTGAAGGCGTCGAGCAGCGCCTGCGTCGGATGTTCGTGCATGCCGTCGCCCGCGTTGATGATGCGCGACTTGCAGAGCCGCGACAACAGGTCGCCCGCCCCCGACGATGGATGGCGCAGGACGATCATGTGCGGTGCCATCGCCTCGATGTTGAGCGCGGTGTCGGCGAGCGTCTCGCCCTTCAGCACGCTCGAGGCCGCCACGGCGATGTGGAGCGTGTCGGCGCTGAGCCGCTTCTCGGCGATCTCGAACGACGTCCGCGTGCGCGTGCTCGGCTCGTAGAACAGATTGACGACGGTCTTGCCGCGCAACGTCGGCACCTTCTTGATGGGCCGCTCGGCGATTTCGCGCATTGCGTCGGCGGTATCGAGCACGAGGTAGATTTCGTCACGCGAGAGGTCCGCGATGCTGAGGAGGTCCTTCTTCATGCCTCCTGCACCTCGACCTCGTCACGGCCGTCGATCTCGAGCAGGTGCACCTGAACACTCTGCGAGAGCGACGTCGGGATGTTCTTGCCGACGTAGTCGGCCTTGATGGGCAGCTCGCGGTGCCCCCGATCGACGAGCACCATCAGCTGGATCGATTTCGGCCGGCCGAAGTCGATGAGGGCGTCGAGCGCGGCGCGAATCGTGCGCCCCGTGTACAGGACATCGTCCACGAGCAGGATGGTCTTGTCGTCGATGGAGAACGGGATTTCGGTCTTGCGGATGAGGGGCTGCGGGCCAACCGCGTGCCGCATCAGATCGTCGCGGTAGAGCGTGATGTCGAGGGCGCCGGTGGGCACGGCGGGGTGCTTGCCGGCGGCGTCGCTATGCTCGCCGGCGGCGCCGGGGCGGTCGTTGATGCCGGCTATCGCCTGCGCCAGGCGGCGCGCGATGGGGACGCCGCGCGTCCTGATGCCGACCAGGGCCAGATCCTCGAGGCCTCGATTACGCTCGAGGATCTCGTGCGCGATCCTCGCGAGCGTCCGACCCATCCGGTCCGCGTCCATGACGACGGGCACGACACACCTCTTTGCGCTCTCACGGGAGCGCGTTAAAGAGTTTCCGACGAAATCCAGAAGAGAACGCCGGTGATTATAGCATCAGCGATCGTAGGTGGGGATGAACGAGATGGGCCGCCGATCGGTGAACGTCCGCCGAAACAGGTCGGCCCGGGCATAGCCGTCCATGTCGCGGCCGATGGGCAGGCCCAGGAAGTAGAGGATCGTCGGCGTGATGTCCACGACGGATGCGCGCGCCAGCGGATGCCCGGGCGCGACCGGCGCGCCGTACGCGAGCAGAAAACCGTCCGGGGCGGCATCGTGCGTCCCGGAAAGGTACGGATCGCCGAGCACACGCTCGCCGAGCCGCTTCCCCATGCCCATGGGCTCCATCCCGTAGCCGGAGGCGACGAGCAGGAGGTCGTCCGGCCCGAGGGCCTCGATGGCACGGCCGATCGCCTCGTCGATAAACCGATAGTGGTCCTCGAGCACGGCGCCGAGGCCGCGGCGCCCGGCATCCGGCAGATCGCCGAACTCGAGCGGCGATGCGTAGCGCAGAAAGTAGTGGCCGATCGGGTCGAGGCCCTGGTAGCGGGTCAGCACCACCTGGGGAGGCCGCGACGCCACAAGGTCTCGGGCAATGCGGTCGAAGACGCGGTCCGTGCGTCCCGCTTCCTGCTGCCGGCGATCGAGCACGGAACCGGCGTCCTTCGAGAACGCGGAGATGGACGCAAGGGCATGCTCCATCGACGCCGTGACCTCGCGCTGGATGCCCGCGGGATACACCGCCGGCGAGTCCACGACCCCGGACGGTGTCCCGGCCAGACGGAGATAGGTATCGCCAACCACGTACCCGCGCACCGCCGGCGCGGGCTCGGTCAGCGGCCACCCGACGGCGCCGACCGAGAGCCCGTGCGTGCTCAGGATGCTCCAGAGGGTGCGCGTGCGCAGCGTGGCGGCGGTATGCGGCTCCTCGACCAGAAATCCGAGGCGGACGAGCTGGTTGGCGAAGCAGTAATCCGGCAGCAGTTCCAGGACGTCGCGGCCGCCGGCCAGGTGGTAGATGCTGGCCGAACGCACGCCGTTGCCGAGCGGCAGCTTCCCGGTCGCCGCGGCGGCCCAGACGGCCTCGGCCGACGTCGGATGGATCGTCGCGAGGTGGACCACGGCGCCCGCGTCGAGCAGGCGGCCGAAATTCGGCAGCCGGCCCTCGGCCGTCGCCCGGGCGATGAACTCGAGCGAGGCGGCGTCCAGGGCGATGACCGTCACCCGCGCGCCAGGCTCGGGCGGACCGCTCGAGTCCATCGTCACGTCGAGCGGGCGCGCGTCGAGGAGCGACACGGCGCCCGTGCCGCGCAGCGCCAGTGGCACGACGAGGCTGGCGGCCGCGACGGCACACACCAGGAACGCCCATACCCCGCGGCCACGCCGCCCGTAGGCGCGTCGCAGCCAGGCGACCAGCAGAAACGATATGGCCGCGCCGCCGAGCGCCAGCGCCCCGCCCGTCATCGCGGCGACCGTGCTGTCGTCGAGCACGCGCGCAAACGTCGATACGTTGGCCCACATCAGCGCGGCGCCGGCGGCGGCGGCCGCCGCGCCCAGCCAGACGAGCACGCCCACGCTGAGCCACCCGGGTGAGAAGAACTCGCGCGCGAGCAGCTGTCGCACGACGAGCAGGACGTAACAGATGACCGTGCAGTGCACGACGTAAAAGAGCCCGGCCGTCGTCACGAGCGAACCGAGCACCGCGGGCTGGAACGGGATCGCCGGGTTGAGCTGCAGCACGACGACAAGCACGTAAGCCGTCGCCAGGCACCCGGCCGCGACCGAGTTGCTCAGCATCCGGAGATAGCGCATTTCGCACGGAGTATACTGCCGCGATGCCGGTCGATGTCGCCGCTGAAGTCCTCGCCAACCGCCCGCTGTCCCCGGACTACAACGTGCTCTCGATCGCGGCGCCCGCCATCGCCGCTGCCGCCCGGCCCGGGCAGTTCGTCATGGTCAAGGCGGGCACGGGACAGGACCCTCTCCTGCGGCGGCCGTTTTCCATCTTCGAGATTCTTCGCGACGCGAACGGCGCACCGACGGGGGTGTCGGTGATGAACAAGCGCATCGGTCCATCGACGTCCCTGGTGTACACCGCGCGGATCGGGCAGCGCGTGTCGTGCCTGGGCCCGCTCGGACGCCCGTTCTCGCTCGTCGCGCCGCCCGACGAAGCCTGGATGGTGGCCGGCGGCGTGGGCCTCGCGCCCTTCGCCGCGCTCGCCGCCTCGCTGCGGACCGCCGGGGTGCGCACGACCCTCTTCTACGGCGCACGCAAGGGCGACGAGCTCTTCTACCTCGATATGTTCAGCGACCTCGGCGTGGCCCTCGTGCTGACGACGGAAGACGGCAGCGCCGGGGAACCAGGCCGCATCACCGTCCCCCTCGAGCGGCACCTCGCCTCCCGGCCGGCAAGTAGTGCGGTCACCATCTACGCCTGCGGGCCGGAGGGCATGCTCGCCGCCACCGCGAAGCTTGCCGTGCGGTACGACCGGCCCTGCCAGGTGTCCGTCGAGCGCGTCATGGGATGCGGCCTCGGCGGCTGCTACAGTTGCGTGGTGCCGATGAAGGCGCCGCACGGCGGCTTCCACCACGTGCGCTCCTGCATCGCAGGGCCCGTGCTCGACGGCGCGCAGATTCTCTGGTAGGCGAAGACGGTTTCCATGGACCTATCCGTTCGCATCGGCTCGCTCACGCTCAAGAACCCGCTCATCGCGGCCAGCGGCTGCTTCGGCTACGGCGTCGAGTACGCCGACATGGTCGATCTGGCCTTGCTCGGGGGCGTGGCCGTCAAGGGCCTGTTCCTCGCCGAGCGCGAAGGGCATCCCGCCCCGCGCATCGTCGAAACGCCCGCCGGGATGCTGAACGCCATCGGCCTGCAGGGCATCGGCGTCCGGCGCTTCGTCGAGGAGAAACTGCCCGAGTTGCGGGCGCGGCACGCGACCGTCATCGTCAACGTGTGCGGCACGACCATCGACGAGTACGCCGAGGTCACGCGCATCCTCTCGGACGCGGACGGTGTGCACGCGATCGAGCTGAATATCTCCTGCCCGAACATCAAGGAGGGGGGCATCCAGTTCGGGTGCAGCCTGACCGGCACGTTCGAGGTCGTCAGCGCCGTCCGCAAAGTGACGCACCTGCCCCTCATCCCCAAGCTGACGCCGAACGTCACCGACGTGGCCTCGTTCGCCCGGGCCTCCGAGGATGCGGGCGCCGATGCCGTCTCGCTGGTCAACACGTTCCTCGCGATGGTCATCGACGTCGAATCGCGCCGGCCAAAAATCTCGAACGGCGTCGGAGGCCTCAGCGGCCCCGCGATCCGCCCCATCGCCGTGCGCATGGTGCACGAATGCAGTCAGACGGTGAAGATCCCCGTCATCGGCATGGGCGGCATCACCGACGCGCGGGACGCCCTCGAGTTCATCATCGCGGGCGCCACCGCGGTCCAGGTGGGCACGGCCAATTTCGTCGATCCCTTCATCTGGCCCAAGCTCCTCGAGGGCATCACCGCATACCTCGCGCGTCACGAAATCGACCGCGTGGCGGACCTCATCGGCACGGTCAACACCGAGCGGGACGCCGCCGCGAGCCACGCATCATGACAGGACCGACCCGTCTGGCCCCACTGCTCGTTGCGCTCGACGTCGATACCCGGCGCGAGGCGCACGCCCTTGCCGACGCACTCCGGGGCGTCGTCGGCGGCTTCAAGATTGGCAGCCGCCTCTTCACGAGTGATGGGCCGGCCATCGTCGAAGAGCTGGCGGCCCGCGGCGACCGGGTGTTCCTCGACTTGAAATTCCACGACATCCCCAATACCGTGGCGGGTTCGGTTTCCGCGGCCGTCCGCCTGGGGGCATGGATGGTCAACGTGCACGCCTCCGGGGGCGCCGCGATGATGCGGGCCGCCCGCGACGCCGCGGACGACGCAGCGGCCCGTGCCGCCCGGGCACGCCCGCTGCTCATCGCCGTCACGGTGCTGACCAGCTTCGACCAACGTGCGCTTGCCGATGTCGGCGTCGAGGCCGCCATCCCCGACCACGTCGGGCGCCTCGCGTCCCTGGCCCAATCGGCAGGCCTCGACGGCGTGGTGGCGTCCGCCCACGAGATCGCCCTCATCCGCCAGCGGTGCGGATCGACATTCGGCATCGTGACGCCGGGCATCCGCGGGGCCGGCGATGCCGCGGGCGACCAGAGCCGGACGATGGGCGCGTCGGACGCGCTGGCGGCAGGGGCGACCTATCTCGTCGTCGGCCGCCCCATCATTGCCGCCACCGACCCCCGCGCGGCCGCCGAACGCATCGTCGCGGAGTGCGGCACCGCGCGGCCGGCGTGATCACGCTCACGCTCTACACGCGGCCCGGCTGCCACCTCTGCGACGACATGAAGGCGGTCGTCCGCCGGACCCTGCGCGACCTCGACGCGTCCCATCCACCCGGCCCCAGCGCGACGGTCGAGGAAATCGACATCTCGACAGACCCCAGCCTCGAGGCCCGCTATGGCCTGGAGATTCCCGTGCTGCTCGTCAACGGAAGCAAAGCCGCGAAGTACCGGGTGACGACGGAAGAGCTGCGGCGAACACTGGCTGGGAGAGCGGGAGACGGGTAGGGCAGGTCAGGCGGGGGGGGCGGGAGGGGGCAGGTGGGGGGCAGGACGGGGTGGGCAGGAGGGACGGCCCCCCCTGCCCGGGTTGTTCGCGGTTACTTGCCGGTGATCACGAAGTGCCCGCGGCGGTTCTGCTGCCAGCAGGACTCGTTCTCCTCCGTGCAGACGGGCTGTTCTTTGCCCTTGCTGATGACGGTGACGCGCGTCGTCGCCACGCCGAGGCTGACCAGGTAGTCCTTGACCGCATTGCCGCGCCGCGTACCGAGGGCGAGGTTGTACTCGGAACTGCCGCGCGAATCGCAGTGTCCTTCGACGTTCACCTGTACGCTGCTCCACTTCTTCAGGAAATCGGCATCCTTCTGGAGCGCCGCGCGCGCGTCGTCGCGGATTTCCGACTTGTCGAGGTCGAAGTACGCGTCGGTGAACGGACGCTCGGCGTTCAGCTGATCCACCGTCTTCCGCTGGAAGATCTCTTCCTCCGTCAGCGCAGCGGGGGCCGGCGGGGCCGGACGCGGTGCGGGCGGGGGTGGCGGGGGCGGCGGGGGCGCGGGAGCAGCCGGCGGCGGCGGGGGCGGCGGCGCCGCCGCAGCGGGCGGAACCTTCTTGTGACAACCCGCGGCAAAAACGGAGACAGCCAGACCGAGAGCAAGAGCGGAGAGATAGCGCGAACGAATCATGGGAATCACTCTCCTTGGGAGTGTCCGCAGCTTACAAACTTGATTCTACAGTGTCAATGAAAAGGGCCGCCCGAGAGAAAAAGATACAATCTCGCCGTGGACCATCTGTTGCGCGCGACCGCGCGCGCCGAGGCGGAGCACTTCTGG
>JBEQUD010000342.1:0-5424 GCA_040349235.1 Acidobacteriota bacterium | reverse complement strand
GGGCGTTGGCCCGGCGCGGGGTGTCGAGCTGTACGTCCTCGCGCTGCTCGGCGCCACGCTCGGCTTCCTCGCCTACAACTTCCACCCCGCGACGATCTTCATGGGGGACACCGGCAGTCTGTTTCTCGGGCTCAATCTCGGGGTCCTCACGCTGATGGCCACGCCCTACGGAGCGGGTAAGGCCGGGGTGCTGTCGGTCATGGCCGCGCCGGTCCTGCTCCTCGTCATCCCGATCTTCGACACCACGCTCGTGACGGCCCTCCGCGTGCTGTCGGGCCGCCGGCCCTCCCAGGGAGGCCGCGACCACACGTCGCACCGGCTGGTCGCGATCGGCCTGTCCCAGCGCACGGCGGTCGCCATCCTCTGGCTGCTGGCGGCCACGAGCGGCGCCATCGCCCTGTCGTTCGACATGGTGGACGCCAGCTGGGGCGGCATCATGACGGGCGGGTTCCTGCTCGCGATGATCATCTTCGCCGTCTACCTGGCGCGCGTCCGCGTCTACGAGAACGCGGATTTCGCGCGGCTGCGCGAGGGCAGCATTACGCCGCTCGTCGTGGACTTCATGTACAAGCGCCGCGTGGCCGAAGTGCTGCTCGACGCGTGCCTGATTCCGCTGGCCTATCTGACGGCCTATCACCTCCGTTTCGAGGGCGCGCTGCTCGCCGGCAACTACCGCTACTTCCTGCAGTCGCTGCCGGTCGTGCTCGCCTCGCAGCTCATCGCGCTCTTCGTGGTAGGGGGGTACCGCGGTGCGTGGCGACACTTCGGCATGATGGACGCCGTCGTCTTCGCCAAGGGCGTGCTGCTCGGTACGGTGGCGTCGCTGCTGGTCATCCTCTACGCCTACCGGTTCGAGAGCTACTCGCGGGCGGTGTTCGTCATCTACGCCGCGCTGCTGCTGCTGCTGCTCGCCGGCTCCCGCGCGTCCTTCAGGCTGCTCGGCGAGTTCGTGCACCGCCGGCAGGCCGGCGGCGAGCGCTGTGTCGTCTACGGCACGGGCGGCGCCAGCTTGTCCACCATTCGCGAGGCGTTCGGGGACCGCGTGCCGCTGCGGGTCGTGGGGTTCATCGACGACGACCCCAACCAGCATCGCCTGCGCGTGGCCGGCTACCCGGTCCTCGGCAACTTCCAGACCCTGCTCGACATGATTGGCAGAAACGCCGTGGACTGCGTCGTGCTGAACACGCGCATCATCGCGGTGGACCGCCTCGGCCACCTCGAAGCGGCCTGCCAAACGGGCGGTATCGACCTGCTCCGGCTGCAGCTGCACGTCAAACCGTTCAGCGCCGTTTCCTGACGGCGCGGCCCGTCCGCCCTTCCCGCCTTCGGGCGCCAATTCCCGCCTGGCGCCTTCCGCAAGTAAAATAGCCTGTTGGTCATGCACAAGGGCCCGAGCAACCCCGAGCGCTCCTTTGGTCTGTCGGTCGGGGCGGTGCTCTGCGCGATTGCCGCCGCCCTCGTCTGGCGCGGCCGCCTGGGCCGGGCGGAAGTGTTGGGTGCGGTTGGAGCGACGCTCGTCGTCTGCGGTACGGTGTACCCGCCCCTCCTGAAGTGGCCGAGCGCCCTGTGGTGGCGGTTCTCGCGCGCGCTCGGGTACGTCAACGCCCGCGTGCTCCTCACGGTGTTCTTCGCCCTCGTGCTGACGCCGGTCTCGCTGTTGTGGCGCTTGTCCGGCAAGGATCCGCTGGCGCGGCGGCGCGAGCGGTGGCCGGGCTGGACCACGTATCCGGCCCGCTATCGTGACGCGCGCCACTACACGCGGATGTTCTGAGGTTCACATGGGTAAAGGCCGCGTCCTCTCCGAGTTCTGGCAGTTCCTGCTCCAGGAAAAGAAATACTGGCTCGTGCCGATCATCATCGTGTTCGTGCTGTTCGGCCTCCTGATTGTGTTCTCCCAGTCGAGCGCCGTGGCCCCGTTCATCTACACGCTCTTCTAGTGCCCGTCCGCATCCTCGGCGTGTCCGCGTACTACCACGATTCGGCAGCCTGCCTGGTCGAGGATGGGCGCGTGGTCGCGGCGGCGCAGGAGGAACGGTTCACACGCAAGAAACACGACGCCGCCTTCCCGTCGAGGGCCGTCGAATACTGCCTGCGCGAAGCGGGCATCACCACAAGAGACCTCGACATGGTCGGCTTCTACGAGAAGCCGCTCGTCAAGTTCTCCCGTCTTGTCGAAACCTACATTGCCTGCGCGCCAAGAGGCCTCAAATCCTATCTGATGGCGCTGCCCTTGTGGCTGACCGAGAAGCTGTGGATGAGCGACGACATCCGGCAGCATCTCGACGGGTACGAGGGCGACGTCCTGTTTGGCGAGCATCACGAATCGCATGCGGCGTCGGCGTTCTATCCCTCGCCGTTCGAGCAGGCCGCCATCGTCACGATTGACGGGGTGGGGGAATGGGCGACCTCGTCCATCGGCGTCGGCCGCGGCCACGAGCTGGAACTCTTGAAGGAACTGCGGTTCCCGCATTCACTCGGCCTGCTGTATTCGGCGTTTACCTACTTCACTGGCTTTCGCGTCAACTCCGGGGAATACAAGGTGATGGGCCTTGCGCCCTACGGCGAGCCGAAGTACGTCAAGACCATCAAGGACCATCTGCTCGAGATTCGCGACGACGGCAGCCTGTGGATGAACATGGAGTACTTCACGTACCCCTCAGGGCTGACGATGACCGGCGCGGCGCTCGAGCGTCTGCTGGGCGGGCCAGCGCGCCAGCCAGAGAGCAGGCTGACCCAGCGGGAAATGGACCTGGCGCGCTCGATCCAGGACATCACCGAAGAGGTGATGCTGAAGATGACGGCGTTCGCGCATCGCGAGACGGGGCTGCGCGACCTGTGCCTGGCGGGCGGCGTCGCGCTCAACTGCGTCGGCAACGGACACATCCTGCGCGAGGGCCCGTTCGAGCACGTGTGGATTCAGCCCGCGGCCGGTGACGCCGGCGGCGCGCTTGGCGTGGCGCTCGGCCTCTGGCATCGCTACATGGGCAAGCCAAGGACGAGCCCCGAGGCGGCCGGCGCATGGGAGCGCCCCTCGGCGACGGCCCCCGCCGGGACCGTGCCGAAGTACGCGGACGGCATGCGCGGGTCGTACCTCGGCCCCGCATTCAGCGAGGACGCGATCGCGCGCTTCCCCGAGGCCAACGCCTACAAGGCGCGCCACGTGCCGCGGCCCGCGTTCGCCGAGGACGTCGCGGCCCTGCTTGCGCAAGAGAAAGTCGTCGGCCTCTTCCTGGGCCGCATGGAGTTCGGCCCCCGGGCACTCGGCGGCCGTTCCATCGTGGGCGACGCGCGCTCGCCGAAGATGCAGTCCGTGATGAACCTCAAGATCAAGTTCAGGGAGTCGTTCCGTCCCTTCGCGCCCGCCGTGCTCCGCGAACACGTGCACGAGTGGTTCGAGCTCGACGGCGAGAGTCCGTACATGCTGCTCGTCGCGGACGTCCAACCGAGTCATCGGCTGCCGGTCGCCGAAGAGGCGTCGCGGTTGTGGGGGATCGAGCAGCTCAACGTGGTGCGGTCCGATATCCCCGCCGTCACGCACGTCGATTACTCCGCGCGCATCCAGACCGTGCGGCGCGAGACGAACCCGGACTATTACGACATCATCGACGCGTTCTACCGGCAGACAGGGTGTCCGGTCGTCGTCAACACGTCGTTCAACGTTCGAGGCGAGCCCATCGTGTGCACGCTCGAGGACGCCTACCGGTGCTTCATGCGGACCAATATGGATGCGCTCGTCCTCGAGAACTTCATCCTCGAGAAGGCCGACCAGACGCCCTTGCCCGACGACGGCAGGTGGCGTCAGGAGTTCGCGCTCGACTGACCCCGGTGCCGCACGACACTGTGTCGCACGATACTGTGCCGCACGATACCCATGCCGCACCATCCGCGCCAGTCCCGAACGTGCCTGTGTCAGATTGACCGTGTAAGAAGTGCCGGGCTGCGTGCGCGCCCGACGGTCGAGCGCCCCGCATGGGCCCGCCGAGGCCGATCTGCGGCGTCCCATCCGCTGGCGCGGGCGTTGCAGCATAGCGACGACGTGGGTAGAGCACGCCACATCCGCAAATGGGGGGCCGAATGGTATCGCGCCTACCGTCGAGCGCCCCGTCTCACGGCGGCGGTCACGACGGTATTCGCCGGCGTCGCTGTACTGTCGCTGGCTCTTCCGTACACGGTCCTGCACGGCATCCGCACGGGGCTGCCCGATCGTGCGGCCGTGGCCGCGATCGGGCACATGGACCAGGCCACCGCCGTGTACGACGCGCAGGGCCAGCTCGCCTTCACGATCTTCAAGGAACAGCGGCTCGACACGCCGCTTGCCCGCGTATCGCCGCATCTGGTGGACGCGCTCCTCGCCATCGAGGATCGACGCTTCTACGACCATCACGGTGTGGATTCGCGGCGGGTCCTCGGGGCTGCGTGGTCCAACGTCCGCCACGGCCGCATCGTCCAAGGCGGTAGCACGATCACGCAGCAGCTGGCCCGGCAGAGTTTTCTGACGTCGGAGCGGACCGTGCGCCGCAAGCTCCAGGAACTGGTGCTCGCGTCCCGCATCGAGGCTGTGTACAGCAAGCCGCAGATTCTCGAGCTGTACTTGAACAAGGTCTACTTCGGCGACGGCCTGTACGGCGCCGAGGCCGCCTCGCGCGGCTACTTCGACAAGCACGCCTCGGAACTCTCGGTCGCGGAGGCCGCGGTGCTCGCCGGGGTGGTGAAGGCGCCGTCGGCCTATGCGCCGACCGTCAGCCTGCCGCGCGCGACCGCGAGGCGCAACGTCGTCCTGCACGCGATGCTGACGGCTGGCGTCATCGATCAGCGCACGTGGCAGGCGGCGCGTGCGTCGAAGATTGTGCTCCACGATGGGCTACCCGCTGACGAAGCGCACGGCCAGTACTTCAAAGAGCAGGTTCGGCAGGAACTCGTGGACCGCTTCGGCTGGCCGCGGGTGTATCAGGGCGGGCTGCGCGTCTACGCCACCATCGACATGTCGATGCAGGTCGCTGCCGAGGTCGCGGTTGCGGACTCGCTGGCCGCGCTCGACCGACGTCGCCAGGGGGCGGCACGGCGCGCTGGCACGGTGCCGGCCGAGAACGCCCAGCCGCTTCAGGCGGCGCTCGTGGCCCTCGATCCGAAAACCGGAGAGGTGCGTGCCATGGTCGGCGGGCGCGATTACCACAAGAGCCCGTTCAACCGTGCCGTCCAGGCAAAGCGTCAACCAGGCTCCGCCTTCAAGCCGTTCGTGGTGCCGGTCTTGCCTGCCGCCGGCAGCGTAAACCCAAGGGTGCGCGCGCGCGCGGCCGTGCCCGCGTCGATGACGTCCGCCAGCATGGAGGACATGAGGAACGCCGTGTCCTCCGACACCGCGCGCACGGGTTGGTCCGTCGCCTCGAACAGCACGCGGCCGTCGCGGTCCTCCACCCGTCGAAT
>JBEQUD010000295.1:0-3788 GCA_040349235.1 Acidobacteriota bacterium | reverse complement strand
GCTCGCTGCGAGCGCTTCGGCTTCCCCTTCAATCAGGAATTCCGTCTGAGAGCCGTCGATGTCCAAGCGGAACGTCGTGTCGTCGGTCGAGATGATCGCGCCGTTCTCCACGACGACCATCAGCCTGATGTCGCGCGCTGCAGGCAGCGGGTGGCGACCAAGCACCCTGTCGGACAAGAACTCGATGATCCCGTCGGTGACCCGTGCGACGATCACATCGTCGACGGTGAGTCGCGCCCCGACGATCCTGTCCTCCCCTGCGAACCGCCGGCGGAGTGTGGGCTGCCCGTCGTCAAGGTCGTAGAGCAGCGCCGAACCTACCTCGTCGAGGACGACCAACCGCCGTCCATCGCAGTCCAGGATGGTCCGTTGCTCCGACGGCGGTACGACCATCCGCCAGGGCGGCCGCAAGCCGCTGCTCTGCCAAACGGCAGCAGCCTCGTCGACGAGGATCAGCGATTGGTTGTCTGCGGCGAAGCGCACTGACCGCGGGCGGGGTATCCCGTCGATGACATCGCGGCCTGCCTGGCCGTCGAGGTGGATCAGCTCGACGCGGCCGTCGGCAAGCGCGACCGCGACACGTGCAAACCCGCGCTGGATGTCCGTACCGACCACGTGTCCAATGACGCCGAAGGTGCCAATCCGCGCCGGACGGCGCCCGGACCACACCTGCACCTCCGTCATCCGGGCGCTGGTCGGAGCATCCGGCCAAACGGCGACCGTCGTTGCGGTATCCGGGTCTCCCGACACGCTGACGTGGAGGACGGGAGGGTTTGTCGCCGGGACGTCCACGGTCGCCATGCCGGCGGGCGGATCAGCGGTCACCGCCACCCCGCCATCGAAGACGTGCACGCCGAGCGTCGTTGTCCCGATGCCTGGTGGCAGCACCCATGGTGTCTTTGGCCCGTCGTCGGCCGGGGGCCGTCCGACCAACAGTCGGGCGGAGGCCTCGACCTGGCGTCCGACGTGGTCGGCGCGGACATGCCCGGGCGCGGACTCCAGCGCACGGAGCGCCCAGCGCGCGACGCCCTGCGAACGCTGCGGATCGACCTCGAGCATCCGCAGCGTTTGGGCCCACAGCTCGCTGATGCGCTCTTGCGTGGCAGCTGTGTCGGGCCGGAGACCCAGCCAGATGAGCTCCTCCTGCAACCGCACCGCGACAGGAAGATGCGCGTGTGCCCGGACGATGACATCGCGAGCGAAGGCGAGCGCCGTCGCATCGGCCGCTAGGCGGTCGCGCAGGACTCGTGCCACGTCGGCGCGGAGCGTGAACCCCGACGGGCTCGCCGCTTCCACGAGCGGGCCGAACCACAGATCGGCCTCGGCGCCGACGTGCGGTCGCGGGCGCAGCGCGAGCCGCATTGCCCGCAACAGTGCTGGCTCGATGTGCGCGGCCGCCGACAGCGCCTCGGCCAAGGGCAGGACGCTCGGATGCTCTGCTGCCCACGCATCGACAATCGCTTCGCCTGTCACCGGCGCACGGCCTCCTCGGCCAGGCGCGCGTGACGGATCCCCGTGCCCCGATCCCACTCGACGACGGCGATGCACACGCGGAGGCTGGGCGGGACCCGGGCGCTCGGGCACGGAACCAGGGCGACCACCGGGCACTCGGCTGCCCGTGCGCGGGCAGCAAACATTCGCCACTCGGAGGGCAGCGCGGCGCTCCCGGTGTCGGTCGCGGTGGTGCCGAGGTCGGAGATCACGATGATCGGCGTGCCGTTCGGCGGAGGTCGCCAGGTTCCCCAGCTCCGCCGTGGGCCGCGGCCTGCCCCACGCAGGGGTGAACCCGCGAACCGAAGCGCCTCCACCGCGGCTCGGCCGGCGAGCCGTCGGGTTTCGCGCACGAGCTCGGTCTGGTCGCGGCGGAACGGCACCATGCCGTCGCCCGCGTCGACGAGGACCTGCGCGCCGCGCGCGATGGACCGGACGGATCGTCGCGGTACGTGCTGGAGGGGTTCGGCTCGTGCAAGCGTCTCGATCGCCTCGATCACATCTGCCGGGCCGTCCTTGGAGGTCTTCAGCAACTCCGCAAGCACCGCGCGTGCCGTCATCGGTGCGAGCAGCGGTTCGGGCGTCGGCGCATCGCTCTCCGATGGTGCGCCGATCGGCGCAACGCCGCTGGTGCTGTCGAGCCACACCGGCCGGCGTGCGGCAGCGTCTCGTCCCAGCGACGTCAACAGCGCGGGAAACCACTCCTCGTCGAGCCATTCCTCTTCTGCGTGTGGCGTCGAGGCGGGCGCTGTTGCCTCCGTGGTTGCCGCTGGGTCTGGACTTTCCGATGCGTCGACCGGTACTCGGCCGGGATCGCCGGTGGTGCCGCGCAGGCCGAGCCCGAGCAGCGGAAGAACATCGGCGCGGCGCTCAGCGGGCAGCTCCAACTCGACGTAGGCGCGCAAGACGTCGCCGAGGGAGACCAGCGGACGCCGCGGTGTCAAGGGCTGCCGTCCGGCGGTTTCACCATCGCCACCTCAAGCATCGCGTTCCAGGAGCTGTCGTTCGTGTCGATCTCCAACTCGCGGGCCGCGCGGAGAACGTCGATGAGCTCGGCCGCACTCGGGGCCGGCTGCCCAGCAGCATCAGCCTCCAGCGCGAGGACGTCGAGGCGCTCGATCGCCTGCTTGGTCAGATCGTCGTCGCCATCGAAGCCGTGGGCGACGGCGATCTCGTGCAGCCGCTCGGCATCGGGCCGTCGTATTCGCAGCACGACGCACCGCCGCAGGAAGGGCCGCGATAGCTCGCGTTCCTCGTTGGTGGTCAAGACGATGAACGGCGCGGACGCTTTGTCGACCGTCACCGGATCGCCGGTCTCTGCGACCGTGAAACGGAGAGCCCCCAGCGCCTCCAGGAGGCTGTTCGGCACGTCGGGGTCGGCTTTGTCGATCTCGTCGAGTAACACGACGCAGCGGCCCTGCCCGTCGCCCGATTCGAAGGCGCGCCAGAGGGCGCCTTTGTCGATGTAGGCCTCGTCACCTTCGAGCTTGCCGATCTGGGCGTCACGAAGCCGCCGTACGGCGTCAAATCGCCAGAGCAGATCGCGGGCCTCGGTCCGGGGTGTCAGCACTTCCTCCTCATAGCGCCAGCCGAGGACGCGGGCGATGTTGAGGGCCAACGATGACTTCCCCGACCCGGGCGGGCCGGCGACGAGCAGCGGCCGCTGGGTGACGAGCGCGACGTTGACCGCGAGCACGATCTGGTCGTCGTAGACATACACGGACCCTTCGCTGCGATCACCGATTGCCACAATGCCCTCGGGGAGCGTTTCCTGCACGGTCGTGCCGGTCGGTTCGAACACGGGCTTCATGTCGTCGCGCGGGCCCGTCTGCGGAACGTGCGTAGGTACTCCTGGTGTTTCGGGATGATCCGAGCCTCCTCAGCGGGGACGACCGCAGGTTGCAAGATGGTCATGAACGGCAGGTTGCGCGCGTTGAACGCCTCCGGGGACTCTCCCGAGCATCGCAGCAAGACCGGCACGTGTTTCCAAGCGGTTCGCACGGCGAGCAGCGCCGCCGGGAACGCGGCGTCCAGCGGGAGGACCAGGAACGGCAGATCGTCGTCGGCCTCGGCGATCGCCTTGTCGATCTCGTCGTCTGACGGCACGTGATCGTCGGGGTCATGACCGAGCCATTCGAGCAGGGCGCCACGCGAGCGCTCGAGCAACTCCTCGACGTCGTTGTCGCTCACGTTGCCCTCAACCTCGCATGCCTGCCATCCGTGGAACGCGTGTTTGACGTACATGCGACGGGTGATCGCGTACTCCGCGTTGATCCCGACGCCGCGCTCGCCACACC
>JBEQUD010000294.1:0-4753 GCA_040349235.1 Acidobacteriota bacterium | reverse complement strand
AGGTCACGACGGTCACGCCGCCCGGGCAGAGCCGCTTCGAGATCGGCGACATCGGCGTGCTGCCCAACGTCCACCCGCACCTGCAGTCGGTGTCGGCCGGGCAGCCGGGCGAGCGCGGCGGCCTGCGCGGGGGCGACGTCATCCTGGCCGTGGAGGGGCGTCCGATTTCCTTCCACACCCAGCTGCGCGAAGCCATCGCCAAGCACCCGGAGCAGCCGATGGCCGTCACGGTGCTGCGCGCGGGCGTGCAGCAAACGTTCACCGTGACGCCAGACCGTCACGGCACGATCGGGTTCCTCGGCGTCCTGCCGGTGGACGAGAGCAAGAGCCTGAAGCCAGGCGCATTCGAGGCCGTCGGCCTCAGCGTGCGCACCAACGTGGAGAGCGCGGGGCTCATCTTCCAGACCGTGTGGGGGCTGTTCACCAGGGAAACCTCGCCCAAGCAGCTGATGGGGCCGGTGGCCATCGCGCAACTGTCCGGCGAATCCGCGCAGCTCGGGCTCATTCCGCTGCTCAGCCTGATGGCGGCGATCAGCCTGAACCTCGGCCTGCTCAACCTGATGCCCATCCCCATCCTCGACGGTGGGCACATCTTCATCATGGGCATCGAGGGGCTCGCGCGGCGGGATTTCAGCGCGCGCATCAAGGAGAAGATGCTGCTGGCCGGGTTCGTCGTGCTGATGATGCTGATGGTGACGGTCATCTACAACGATCTGACGCGCGTGACCTGGATCGAGCGCCTCATGCCGTGGCGCTGACGCGCGATCGTCCGGATGCGAAGTTGCAGGCGCAAGCGGGAGGGTGTTACGTGGTGAAACGACTTCTTGGATACGTGCTGCTCGGCGTCGTCCTCGTGTCGTCGCCCGCCCGCGCGTCCTTTGCCCAGGCACCGCTGACCTCGACGGACATCCAGCGGCTCCAGTACAGCGTGGACGACGCCACGCGCGACATCACCGCGCTCAGGGCGCGCGACGCCTCGCTGGCCACCGGGCTCCAGGCCCAGCTCGACGACGTGCGCGACGAGATCGTGTACCTCAAGGTCAAGCTGCGCAAGAACGAGGCGGTGTCGCGCGCCGAGTACAACGACGTGCGCGACCGTATCGACAGCCTCCGCGATCAGGCCAGAGGCACGGCCGCCAAGCCCCCAGCGCCCTTGCCGGCGCAGGCCGACCCCGACCGCCGCGGCCCGACCTCGGCGCCCTACCGACAGGAACGCACGATGGACGTCCCGGTCGGGACCGAGTTCGACGTCCGCCTGCAGGGTCCCTTGAACTCGGGGACGGCCAGGGTCGAGGACCGGTTCGAGGCCACGACGATCGTCGATCTCAAGGACGGCGACCGCGTGGTGGTGCCGGCTGGGTCGGTGATGCGCGGCATCGTCAACTCGGTGAAGCCGGCCGGCCGCGTCGAACGCACCGGCAGCCTGACCATCGTGTTCGATCGGATCACCCTGCGCGGCCGTTCGTATCCCATCCACGCCACCGTGACGCAGGCGCTCGAAAGCGACGGTGTGCGGGGCGAGGCCGGAAAGATCGGCGTCGGTGCCGGCGTCGGCGCCGTCATCGGCGCGATTCTGGGCGGCGCGAAGGGCGCCTTGGCTGGCGTGTTGATTGGCGGCGGCGGCACGATTGCGGCCACCGAAGGGAAAGACGCCGACCTGCCGCCCGGCACCGTGCTCCGCGTGCGGCTCGACTCGGGCCTCGACCTCCGCTAGTCGAGGGCGCTAACCGCCTCGGCGACCGCCACGGCCGCGGCCGCGGCGCGCGAGGCCTTCCGGCCCACCGGCACCAGCACCCCGTTTCTCGGAATCGTCAGCGCGATGGGCTGCGCGAGCGGCGCGAGCGGGACCGCTTTGCGGGGATTCGCGTACACGGTGTGCTTGCCGTGCTCTTTGTACCACTCGCCGACCGTGGCGTTCTGGTGCATCTTCTCGACGATGTGCCGCCAGCCGACGCCGGTGTTGTACGCGCAGAAGGAGATCTCGCCCATTTGCGTCGCGTAGGGGATGATGCACATCTCCGTGCGGCGGAAATCGTACGTCCACAGATCCTGGAACCACATCCCGGCGATGAACAGCACCAACCACTCGTCCGACTTGCGGTTGCCGTCAGGCGGTGCGCCGACGCCGCCCAGTGCGCCGCCGCTCTGCTTGTCGAACTTCTTGATGAGGTCCACGAGCCGGAGGCCCGTGGGCGCCCCGAACGGCTGGTAGTTGCGCAGCACGCTCAGCGCGGTCTGCACCTTTGTGAGGAGCGGACGGCGCGCGGCGTCAGAGATCTGACGAGCGTCGGACAGAAACCGTTCGACGTTGAAAACCTCCGGGAGCGGCGCCCACTCTTTGGTCTTCTTGCTGACCAGCAAGGCCGTGCCCGTTCCGCAGTTGGGGTGGCAGCCGCACTTCATCGTGCCCCAGTCGGCGCCAGGGCCGTTCATCAGGTCCGTCACGTCGGAGACGGAGCTGGCGGCCGACAGCGGAAACCAGTCCCGCAGCGGCTCGGTGGCGCCCGTCTGTGCCTTCAGATCCTCCGCGAGGTGCGAGAGCGTGTAGCGGCGTGCGGCGCGTGTCGCGTCGTCGATGTCCTCATCCCGGCCCGTGAACGAGACCGGCTGGAACGAGACAAAGCTGATCTTGTCGCAGTTCTCGACCGCGAACTTGACGATGCGGCCGACCTGGTTGTCGTTGACCGTCCGCACGATGGTGACGACGAGCGCGACGTCGATGCCCGCGCGATAGAGGTTCTCGATCGCCCGCAGCTTGACGTCGAAGAGGTTGCCGACCTTGCGGTGCGCGTTGGCTTCCTCGCTGACGCCGTCGAACTGCAGATACGCGATCCGCAGCCCGGCCTTCGCCGCGGCCATGGCGTACTCGGGCTCCTGCGCGAAGCGGATGCCGTTGGTGGCCGCCTGCGCGCTGAAGTAGCCGATGTTGCGCGCGTAGGCGACCGACTCGAGAAAGATGGGCGAGATGGTGGGTTCGCCGCCCGAGAACTGCACGGTCAGCTGGCGCCGCGGCTTGATGGTCAGCGAGTCGTCGAGGATCTGCCGCACCTCGTCGAAGGCGAGCTCGTGGACGTAGCCGACCTGGTTCGCGTCCATGAAGCACGGGTCGCACATCATGTTGCAGCGGTTGGTCAGGTCGATCGTCAGGACCGAACCGCGGCCGTATTTGATGGAGGACGTGCCGTGGTTGTGCAGGCGATCGGTGACCGAGAAGTAATCGCGGCCCGGAAACAGACGTTCGATCCGCTTCTGGAACGCGGCGTTGACCGCGAGCACGTCCGAGAAGGTGCCGTGCTCGGGGCACGTCTTCTCGATGACGATCTGGCCGTCGCGTTCGAGGATGTGCGCCTTGATTTCCCCCGTGTGCTGGTTGACGAGCGTCTCGACGTCCAGATCGCCAGAGAGGATGCGCTCGCGCGTCTGCCGGACGCAGGTCGGGCAGAGCGAGTCGGTCGTGCGCGGCCATCCCAGTTCGGGCGACGAACGTTCGGTGCTCTTCAAGAGCGGCGCCGGCGCCCACGCGGGCTGGAAGCTGCCGCTCGGAAACTGCCGGTTCAGCCCCTGGAGGGCGTGCCACGCGACGTTGGCGGTGGCGGACACAGCGGCTTCCCAGTAACGATTGAGCGTCATGCCGGCGTTTTCCTCCTGAGGGTCCGAGCCCGCATTATATCGTGCGGTGTTTGCACGGGCCTGCGTGCGAGGGGCGACCCTCGGTCATCGGTCATCGGTCATCGGCCCGTTGACACCGGCGTCCGCGTCGTGGTTCAGGCCTCGCCCTCGGCGGCGACGAGCGCCTCGAGCGTGCGCCGGTCCACCTTGCCCCGTGCGTCCACGGGCAGCGCGTCGAGGAAGACGAAGAGGCGCGGAATCTTGTACGCGGACAGCTGCGTCGCGAGGCGGCGTCGGATGGCTGCCGGCTTCAGCCCGGGATCGCGCCGGACGACGACGGCCGCGAGTTGCTGGCCCCGGTGGGCGCAGGCCGTGCCCAGCACCCGTGCGTCGGCGATGTCCTCGAGCCCGCGAAGCGCGCGCTCCACTTCGCCCGGGTCCACCTTCCGGCCAGCCACGTTGACCAGCGGTGAGACGCGGCCCGCCAGCACGAGCCGACCGGCGGGGTCGAGATAGCCGAGGTCGGTGGACAGGAATCCGCCATCCACGAATGCCGTGTTGGGCGCGTCCTGACCAGCATAGCCCGCGCAGACGGCGCTGCCCTGGACGAAGACGCGGCCGGGCAGTCCGCCGACGCTATCGCGGATGGTCACTGTCGTCTCCGGCATCGGCCTGCCCACGTGGACGACCTGCTCGACATCGTCGGAATCGTCGAAGGCGATGCTGCCTGTCTCGCTGGTGCCGTAGAGCGAGTGAACCTTCAGCCCCAGCCGGTGCGAGAACCACTGCAGGGTGGCGAGGCCGATAGGCGCGCCCGCCGTGACCAGCAGACGCAGACCGCGCGGGGCCGCTTCGAGCGGGAGCGCCGCCAGGCGCTCGAACATGAACGGCACGCCCGGGAACATGGTCGCCCCGCTCGCCGCCACGTCTGCTGCGAACGCCGCCGGGTTGAACGACTGACGCACGGCGACCGCCGTCCCCTGCCAGAGCAGTGGGATGACGACGTTGCCGAGCGCGTAGGAATGCGACAGCGGGACCGACGCGAGGTTCACGTCATCGGCGCCGATGGCCATCGCCTCGATCATGTGCCGCCCGTCATTGATCATGTGCGCCTCGGTCGCAACCGCGACGCGCGGCAATTCCG
>JBEQUD010000289.1:0-3221 GCA_040349235.1 Acidobacteriota bacterium | reverse complement strand
GCCGCGCACGAGCCCCAGCTCGAGACGAATGGCGCGCCGAGCCGCACCCATCAAGGCGGCGTCCGCGTCGAGGATCACCTGGACGGGCATCAGCTCGAGCAGCGGGCTGAGGCGCCCCTTGTTGGTAAACGACTCCATGAAGCCGCCCGCCTTGAGGCGATCGAGGATCTTCGGGGCGATACCCCCGCCGATGAACATGCCGCCCGTGGAGACCGCCATGAGCGCCAGGTTGCCCGCGGCGGCTCCGTAAAACGAGATGAACAGATCGAGCGCTTGGCTCGCCACGGGGCAGCGCCCCTCGAGCGCCGCCTCGCTCACGATCCGCGGGGCGTCGGCGTCCTTCGCCGCGAGCGCCTCGGCCACGCTCGGGTCGGGGGTCGCCTCCTGACGCTCGGTGAAGAAGTCGTACAGGGCCACGAGGCCCGGGCCGGACACGACACGCTCGATGCTGACCCGCCGCCGGTACCGGCGCAGCAGGAAGCGCAGCAGGTCCATCTCCTGATCGCTGCGCGGGGCGAGATCGACGTGACCCCCCTCGGACGGCACCGGCCACCACGCGCCGTCAATCGGATGCAACAGCGCCATGCCGAGCCCCGTGCCGGCCGCGATCACGGCGCCGTTGGTGAGAGCGCCGGCCGGGCGCCGGCCGCGGTTCAGCACGAAGATATCTGCCTCGGTCAGGATCGCGGCTCGCTCGGCTGTCGCCTCGAGATCGTTGATCAACGTGACGGCCCCGACGCTCAGCGACTTCTTCATCTCCGCTGCATCGACCGACCACGGCAGGTTCGGCGTCTCCACGTGGCCTTCGACGATCGGCCCTGCGACGCCGGCACAGATGCGGCGCACGCTGCGCGGCGCGATGTCGTACGTCGCGAGGAAATCGCTCAGGATCGCGGTCAGGCCCGTGTGCTGGGAGCTCTGGTATTTCGCCCGAGCCACCAGCACCGGCGGCTTGTTGGCGTCGCCGGTGCCGCGTGGCGGCTCGAGCAGGGCAACGTTCGTTTTCGTGCCACCGATGTCGGCTGCGATGATCACATGTCCTCGTCTGATGACGAGCCGGAGGGCTCCTCGCCCCCTTCAGGCTTCCCCGCCTTCGGCTCCTTGCCCTTCTGGCCACCCGAGTCGTCCCAATCGTCGGGCATGTTCACGCGCTCCGTCTCGTCTGGCTTCACCGAGGCGAGATCGGGCAGCATGTTGCGTTGCCGGATGGCTTCCCATCGGTTGCCGATCTCGCTGCGATCGAGCCCCCACTCGCCCTTGATCTCATGGTTCGCGTTCTCTTCGGCCGGGACGTAGTACTTGAAATACCCTCGTCCCTCCGTCGTCGCGCCCGGGCCGACCATGCCAATCTTGTGCTCGACCCACTTGTACTTCAGCAGATCGCCCGTCACTTCACCGTGCAACTCGCCCCACTTGTCGCCGCCGGCCGTGCGCCACTTGCCGCTGACGCTGCCGCCTTCCTTGACCAGGTGCAGGTGCCCGTAGAGGGGGCTGTAGAAGACCCCGGACCAGTCTCCGCCCGGCGGTAGGTCCCCGGCCTTGACGTTGGCCGTGGTGGGCGGCGGCGGCTTCGAACAGCCCACGGCGGCGCCGGCGCCGAGCAGAGAGAGACCGAGCGTCACGGCGACGCAGGTGCGGGTCACGCCCCGGACGCGGGCACGACCGACGACAGTGGAAGGGAACAACGCACGCTGAACGACGCGGACGAGGCTCGATGTCATGGCCGCGACTCTAGTCTGGCAACGACCATCAAAACAAGGTTCCCCCGACCCGTAGACCCATCCCTCCACGTACCGAAAATGGCGTGACAAATTCCACCCGGGCAAATTCCGAGGCGCCGGTGCCCAGCCCCACCGAACCCACTGTGGGGCCGAAGACTCCCCCCGCCACGATGCCCAAGGTCGTGGCCGTGGCCGTGAAAAGCAGACCGCGTTTGGCGGGCGAGCCGTCGTCGCCTAGATAAAACAGGTACACGGGCAGCGAGGCGAGCGCGCCGATGCCGCCGCCGAGCCACATCCACGACAACTGGTCGAGCGTCGGCACGAACACCGTCGCGAGGCCCATCGTCGCCGCCAGGCCGACGTTGAAGCCGATGAAGCCGCCGCGCGCCATCCAGTCGTTCGCCTCGCCGAAGCTCGCGTCGGCGTCCGAGGCGCCGTAACCGATCGCCGAGCCAATCAGGCTTCCCCACACCACCCCGCTCACGGCGAAGGTGCTGATGTTGGGTGACGGCTCTTGCAATACACCCAGGGCATAACCGCCGATCCCGCCGATCGTCGAACCGAGCGCCACCGCGCGGGACATCCCCGTGAAGCCCCAGGGCTCTTCCGAGGTCATCATCTGCACGCCAGCCACGCCGAGGCCCTCGCCGGCGCCGATCACGAGCCCCGCCGCGATCGCACCCGGCAGGCCGCGGGGCAGCGTCGGGTGATTGAGGATGTACGCGCCGAGCGGCGCAGCGACGCCGAGCAACGTCGGCGGGATCAAGAGGAGAGCGGGGTCGTCGAGCTCGAGCTCGGCGTCCAGCCACACACCCATACCGATCCCGTATGCCGCAGACGTCAGATAAAGTGTGCCCGACTCGAAGCTGCTGGCTCGGCCCCCCGAGGACCGGGTGCCTTGGCTCTTCGATGCCCACCCTCCCGAGGGGCGCGGCGGCTCGGCCCACCCCGGGGCCGGAGGCACCTGTGCTGATGCAGACGTCGCGCCCAGAGTCTGCACGGCGAGGCAGAGCCCGGACCAGACGGAGACGACGCGCCCGCGGAGCATGCCGTGGTTTCTAGAGAGAATCCTCCGACACGGACCAATTAAGCGGGCCGACGCGAGCACGCACTCCGCCGGACTCGCGGCCGCCGAGCTCGCCCATGGCGTGGTGCGGCAAGACACCGGACGAGGGCGCGAGAAAGCATCGAACCCACGATGATTGGATTGTGTATTAGTCTGGCAAAAGATGACTCAGACGACCCCGCGTGGGGGCCGAGACCTTTCGAAGATAGCGCTTCAGGTAGCCACCGAGGCATCACGCCTCGTCCTCGCGGGTTTTCGCCAGAACCCGACCGTGTCCTACAAGGCGCACGCGGAGCCGTACACGGAGTTCGACGTGCAGAGCGAGCAGCTCATCCGACAGCGGCTCGCGGAGCTCACGCCTGAGATTCCGGTCGTCGGCGAGGAGCAAGGCGGGCAAGCCTCTGGTGAGCTCACCTGGTACTGCGATCCGATCG
>JBEQUD010000271.1:0-3041 GCA_040349235.1 Acidobacteriota bacterium | reverse complement strand
AGGACGGTGCGTCTGGCGTGTGCGCACGGCGTCGCTATCGGGGCACACCCGGGCTTGCCCGACCTGGTGGGGTTCGGGCGTCGCGTGCTCCAGATTGCTCCGGACGCACTCGAGGATCTGGTGCTCTACCAGATCGCGGCCGTCGCTGGTGTCGCCTCGGCCGAAGGCGCGGCCCTGCGGCACGTGAAAGCGCACGGTGCCCTGTACCACATGACGTCGGAGGCGCCGGCACTTGCGGCGGCGATGGCGCGCGCGATCGCGACATTCGACCGGTCGCTCGTTGTGTTCGCGCCGCCGCATTCGGCGATGGTCCAGGCGGCTGGGGATGCCGGATTGACGGTCGCGGTGGAGGTATTCGCCGACCGCGCATATGCCCCTGACGGTCGGCTTGTGGACCGGAAAATGGCGGGGGCGGTGATCGACGACACGGACACGGTGGTCGAGCGGGCAGTGGGGATGGTGCGCGACCGTCGGGTCGTTGCCATCGACGGGTCGGTGCTGCGGTTCGAACCCGATACGATTTGCCTCCACGGCGACACGCCGGGGGCCCATCGAACCGCCGCCGCGGTGCGGCGCGGCCTCGAGGGCGCGGGGGTGAGGGTCAAGGCTGTCGGACAGCCCTGACCCCGGCAAGGCCCGCCTACTTGATCTCGAACGTCATGTCCGGCATCCGCTCGCGATGGGCCATGTGGCAGCCGCCGCACGTCGGCGTGATGGCGGCCGTGGCCGTCGCGATGCCGGCATCGTCCTTTGCCTTTGCCGCGGCTTCGAGATCGGCCGCCGCCTTCGCACCGGCCTTGGCGAACCCGACCGCGTCCTCCACCTTGCGCGTCGTCCAGAAGGTTTCAAAGAGCGCGTAGTTGGTCTTGAGCGTCGCGGCGTCCTTGGCAATCGCGTCGTAGTCCTTGGCCGCCGTGTGTGCACGCAGACCCATGGCCCCGGTGGTGGCGGCGTTCGACTTCATCGCGTTCTGGAGTTCCGCCGACGGCTTCTCGCCCGCCGCGACCGTGAGACCCAAGGCCACGGTCATCGCCAATACCGACCACGCATGTGTTCGTCGCATGTCCCCTCCTGTAAGCAGTCCTGAAAGCGCACCATCCTATAGTGCCGGGCCGCCAGCGTCTACACCGATTGTCAAGCCGACGTGTTCGTCGCCTTCAGGCCGGCGGGGCGCTGTCCCTCAAGACGCGGCGAAGGACCTTGCCCACCAGGGTCTTGGGGAGGTCGGCGCGGAACTCGATCTGGGAGGGTACCTTGTACGGCGCGAGGACCTGCCGGCAGAAGGCGCGCAGTTCGTCGATGGGGACGGTCTGCCCGGCCTCGAGGACGACCCACGCCTTGACGGCCTCGCCCTGCACGGGGTCCGCGACACCGGCGACGCCGGCCTCGAGGATCGCGGGATGCGTGGCCAGCACCTCCTCGACCTCCCTCGGCCAGACCTGGTAGCCGCTGCACTTGATGAGGTCCTTCTGCCGGTCCACGATGAACACGTAGCCATCCTCGTCGAGATACCCGAGGTCGCCCGTGTGCAGCCAGACCCGCGTGCCCTCGGTGTCCACGTGCGTGCGGAGCAGCCGCGCGGTCTCCTCCGGCTGGTTCCAATAGCCCGTCATCAACTGCTGCCCGGAGAAGGCAATCTCGCCGACCTCGCCCGCGGGCATCTCGCGCCGGCCCTCGTCGGCATCGAAGATGCGTACCTGGACGTCCGGCAGCGGCATCCCCACCGATCCGATCTTGTTCGGGCCGATGACCGGGTTGATGCAGAGGGCCATCATCGCCTCGGTCAGCGAATAGCCCTCGACGATGCGCCCGCCGGTGATCGATTCGAAGCGCTGCTTCGTCTCGGCCATCAGCGGCGCGGCGCCCGAGAAGCAGATCTTGATCGACGTGAAGCTGGCCTTGCCGCTCTGCACGTCCGGATGATTGAGGAGCGCGATGTAGAGCGTGGGGACCCCGTTGAAGAACGCCGGCTTGACGCGCCGGATCGTGCGGACGAGATCCGCGATGTCGCGCGGGTTGGGCACGATCGCGAGCGGATTGCGATTGATGAACGCCAGACCCTGGACGCCGACCTGCCCATAGACGTGGAAGAGGGGCAGGGGCAGCAGGATCACGTCGGTGTCAGGCTCGAGCGCCGGCCTCGTCCATGCGATCTCCTGCAGGCCGCTGATGACGTAGGCGCCGTGGCGTCCGAGGACGCCCTTGGGCGCGCCCGTGGTGCCCCCGCTCATCAGGAGCACGGCGGGGTCGTCGGGCGTGAGGTGTGCGCGCGCCACCGGACGGTCGGCGTAGGCCGCGAGAAGGTGCCCGAGCTCGTGGTCTCCCGGCCCGACCCGGACGCGATCGCCGTCGCGCCGTTCACGCGCGATCGTAAACAGCCAGCGGAGCAGCGGCGGGAAGTAGGCCTTGATGTTGGTGGCGATGATGTGCCGCAGGGGCACGCGCGGCTGCAACTGCTTGACGCGCGCGTAGTAACGCGTGAGCGCGACGATGGTCTCGACGCCGTGTTCGCGCAGCGGGCCCTCGAGCTCGTGCTCGGTGTAGACAGGGCTGAGCGGCGCGATGATGGCGCCGAGCTTCCACGCCCCGAACTGGACGATGAAGAACTGGGGGCAGTTGGGCAGGAGCGTCGCGACCCGGTCGCCGCGGCGAACGCCGAGCGCCTGCAGCCCCGCCGCGCAGGCGTCGCTCAACCGGGCGAGCTCCGCATACGTCATCGTCGCGCCCTTGTAGAGCAGCGCGGCCTGCGTCGGCCGTTCGCGCGCGGCATCGTCGAGGTAATCGACGAGCGTCCGCGATGGGTACGGCGCGAGCGTGGGTGGCACCCCCGCGTCGTAATGCGCCAGCCAGGGCGCTCGCTCGTTCATCGCGCGCGATTATAGCGGGGTTCGCCGGCAGGCCCAGGGCTACGCGCGGACGTCGTCGGGCGAGAGGAGCATCGCCAGCAGCGCCTTCTGGCCGTGCAGGCGGTTTTCGGCCTGGTCGAAGACAACTGACACGCCGGACTCGAACACCTCGGTCGTGACTTCTTCGCCGCGGTG
>JBEQUD010000269.1:0-14281 GCA_040349235.1 Acidobacteriota bacterium | reverse complement strand
CCCGCGCCAGGCTTTCCTTGCCGCGCGCCATCGCCCCCTCGTGATTGGCCTTGAAGACCGGCTTGAAGAGAAACGACAAGCGCCTCAGAAGCGGCTTCTCCGCGGCGATGCGCCAGTCGAACGTCACGTGCACCGTCGGACCGTGCGCCTCGAGCATCCAGATGCCGCGGCCGACGAAATCGCCGGTGGCCGCAATGACGAAGCCCCGCGGATAACTGGACGACACCACCTCGAATTCCCAGCGCAGTGTGTACGGCAGCCGGCCCTTCGTGTGCACCCGGACACGCCGGCCCAGACCGTCCAGGCCCGGCGGCTGCAACTGCTCGACGGACAGATAGACATCCGGCCACCAACGCGGGAGCGACAGGGGGTCGCCCAGGATGTCGGCAACCTCGTGCAGGGTCCCTTCGACCTCCCAGACCGTGACGAAGTGGTAGTCGTTGGCGGCGTGGTCCATGGCGTCAGCGGGCGTAAGGGCGGATGCCGCGCCCGACCAGGGTGGTGACGAGGCGCCGGCGCAACTCGTTCTCGACTGTGCGCTGCTGGAGCGGCAGCGCCTTGAAGCGGACACGGAGCGTGATGCCGCCGTCCTCGATGGCCTGCACGCCGAGCATCTCGAGTGGGGCCGCAACGAGCGGCGCCCATGCGGCGTCGTGCTCCATGGCCGCACCGGCCTCGCGGATGATGCTGTTGACGCGGTCCAGATTTTCGTCGTACGCCACGCGCACATCGACCGTCGCGTACGAGAACTGCTTGCTGAGATTGGCCAGCGCCGTGATCGTGCCGTTGGGGAACACCTGCACCGCGCCCTCGTGGTCGCGGAGCACGATGGTGCGCAGGTTGACCTGCTCGACGCTCCCCGCGACGCCGTTGATGCGGGCGAGGTCGCCGACGCGCACCTGGTCCTCGAGGATCAGGAAGAACCCCGAGATGACGTCCCGCACGAGGTTCTGCGCGCCGAACCCGATCGCGAACGCGGCGATTCCGGCCGTGCCGCCGACGACGGTCAGGATGGGCGCGGCGTCGATGGCCATCTCGCGCAGCAGCATGAGGACGGCGAGGAAGACCACCACCACCGTCACGAGGCGCGTGAGGATGCCGCCGAGGGTCGCTGCCCGCCGCTGCCACTCGAGATCGGTCTGCGCGCGGCGCCGGCCGATCTTGAACTGCAAGTGGTCGATTGCAAGGTCCGCGGCCCGCACCACCACGAACGCGCCAGCGATGATGGTGATGACGTTGACCCCGTGCGTCGCCAGCCACCTGGCGCCTTCGCGCAGGTCCCACCGCGCCTCGCCGATGCCCAGACGCGCGAGGGCCAGCGACGCAGTGGCCAGCGCGGCGACGCCGTACGCGAGCAGCGTGAAGGCACGCGTCAGCTGACGCGCACGCGTCTGCACCGCCTCGCGGTTGGCCGCGCCGACGATGTCGAGGCGACGGAGCAGGCGAAGGAGGACGAGGCGGGCGATCTGCACGCCAACGGCAGCGAGCGCGAACGCGGCGAGCGCGGCGACGAGCGTCGGGTGATGGAGCGCGACTGTCACAGACGCTGGAGCTTGAGGTAGTTCGCGTCTTCCCGCGAGAGGTCCGGGCTGATGCTGACGAGCACAACGGTGGAGCCCGCGGCGACCAGCCCGCGCGACACCAGCTGCCGGCCGATGACGAGCGCCACGAGCGCGCCGTTCTCGTCGGCCTGCGCGCAGACCGGCGTCACGCCCCAATAGAGCGCCAGGCGGCGCGCGACTTCGCTGTGCTCGGTCGTCGCGAAGATGGGCGCGTGCGGCCGGAGCGCGGACAACCGGCGCGCGGTCCGCCCGGCCCGCGTCACGGCGACGATGGCCTGCGCGTCGCCGCGATTGGCGAGCGTGACCGCCGCCTCGCAGAGCGCCTGGGCGTGGTCGTCGTGGAGCGCTTCGGAGGACGCCACCAATGGCGCGAGGCGGGGGATCGTTTCGGCGTCCTGGATGATGGCGTCCAGCGTCTGCACGGCTTTGACGGCGAAATGGCCGACCGCGGTTTCGCCGGCGAGCATGATCGCATCGACGCCGTCGTCCACCGCGTTGGCCGCGTCGTTCACCTCGGCGCGCGTCGGACGCGACCCGGTCGTCATCGATTCGAGCACCTGCGTCGCGACGATGACGGGGATACCGCGCGCGTGCGCCCGGCGCGTGATGTCCTTCTGCGCACGCGGCACGCGCTCGAGCGGCATCTCGAGGCCGAGATCGCCGCGCGCCACCATCACCGCGTCGCAGACGGTCAGAATCTCGTCGAGGTGCTCGAGGGCCTGCGGGCGCTCGAGCTTCGCGACGAGCGGCACGCCGGGGGCGCCTGCCTCGACGAGCAACTGGCGTGCCTGCCGCACGTCGGCCGCCGATTGCACGAAGCTGAGCGCGACCATGTCCACGCCGAGTTCCACGCCGAAGCGCAGGTCCTCGATGTCCTTGGGCGTAATCGCGGAGGTCGGCAGCGGCACGCCCGGCGCGTTGATGCCCTTGTGCTCGCCGACCGCACCGCCCTCGACCACCGTGGTGCGGATTTGCTTGCCGTCGGTCGATTCGACGCGCAGTTCGATCATGCCGTCGGCCAGCAGCAGCCGGTCGCCGGGCTTCACGCCGAGCGCCAGGCCGTCGAACGTGGTCGAAATGCGGCCGGGCCCGCCGACGAAATCCCCGGTCGCCACGACGAGCGTCTCGCCCGCGGCCACCTGGAGCGGCTGCCCGCCCGCCAGGAGGCCCGTGCGAATCTTCGGTCCGCCCAGGTCCTGGAGGATGGCCACTTCGCGGCGGGACCGCTCGCCGGCCGCGCGCACGCGGGCGAACGTCGCGCGGTGCGAGTCGTGCGTGCCGTGCGAGAAATTCAGCCGGAAGGTATCGACGCCCGCGGCAATCAGCGCGTCGAGCATCGTGTCGCTGTTGCAGGCCGGCCCGACGGTCGCGATGATCTTCGTGTGTCTCATAACTTGCTCAATCCCCGGTCAGTGGCCGGTCCTGGCGACATGTTTAGCGATTTCCGCCGCGCGGCGCCCGCGCGCAAGGGGCGACGAGGGGAGCAGACCGGGTTGTCTGTGACCGAGGAGCAACGCCGCGGCGCGGGATGCCCCGCCAGAAGGCGCTGTACATATTGCCAGGACAGGCCACTAGAATAGCGGAGATGGGCGCGATAGTACCGGACGCGGTCGAGCAATACCTGGCGGGCCTGAATCGGCTGTCGGACGACCTGCTCGAGGACCTCGCCCGCGAGGGCCGCGAGGAACGGCTGCCGCTCGTGGACGCGGAGGTCGGCGCGCTGCTCCGCGTGCTGGCCACCACGGTCAACGCCACGCGGATTCTCGAAATCGGCGCGGCGATAGGCTATTCGGGGATCTGGCTGGCTGGCGCGCTGCCGCCCGGCGGGATGCTCCTGACGATGGAAATGGACCCGGCCCGCGCCCGGCGTGCGCAGGACAACTTTACCAAGGCGGGGCTGGCCGACCGCGCGAACGTCATGGTCGGCAACGCGGCGCTGCTCGTCGCGAAGGTCTCCGGCCCGTTCGACATGATCTTCCAGGATGGCGATAAGCAATTGTACTCGCCCCTGCTGGATCGGCTCGTGGGCCTGCTGCGCCCCGGCGGCCTCCTCGTCACTGACAACGTGCTCTGGGGCGGCACCGTCGTGCCAGGGTTCATCCACCCGCCCGCCCACGACACGGCCGACACACGCGCCATCTCGGACTACAACCAGCGGCTGGCGGCGCACCCGCAGCTGACGACCGCCGTCGTCCCGCTGCGCGACGGCGTCTCGATTTCGGTGAGGAAACCATGACCATAGACGCCTGGCTGAAAGCCGCGCTCGCCGACGCCGAGCGTCGTCACCTGCCCGAGCTGAAGGTGCTGCTCGAGGGGCTGGCGGCCGCCACCACAGAGCTGCGCGAGTCCGACACCCGGGACGACGCAAGCGGAAGGCGACGCTAGTGGCCTGTCCTGGCGATATGTATAGCGGATTCCGCGGCGCGGCGCCCGCGCCGCAAGGCGCGACGAGCGGAGCAGACCGGGTTGTCTGTGACCGAGGAGCAACGCCGCGGCGCGGGATGCCCCGCCAGGAAGGCGCTGTACATATCGCCAGGACAGGCCACTAGGATGCCCAACAGCGGACGCCCAGTCCCCCTCGACGCCCTCCACACGCTGACCATCAAAGAGTTTGGGCGCCTCCTGCGTACCGGACAGGTCACCTCCGAGCAGGTGACCGAGGCGTGTCTCGGGCGCATCGGCGCCCACGCGGTGCTGAACGCCTTCATCCTGGTGACAGCGGACACGGCGCGCGCGCAGGCGCGCGAAGCGGACCGCGAGCTGGCCACCGGCCACGACCGCGGACCGCTGCACGGGGTGCCCATCTCCGTCAAAGACCTCATCGACGTCGCGGGCGTGCCGACGACGGCGGCCTCGCGAGTGCGCGATACGCACGTGGCCGACCACGACGCGCCTGCCGTCGCCGCGCTGCGGCGCGCGGGCGCGGTGTTCGTGGGCAAGACGAACCTCCACGAGTTCGCGTTCGGCACGACCAACGAAGATTCAGCCTTTGGGCCCGTGAAGAATCCCTTCGCCCCAACGAGGTCGCCGGGCGGATCGAGTGGTGGATCGGCGGTGAGCGTCGCGACCGGCATGGCCCTCGCAAGCATCGGCACCGATACCGGCGGCTCGATCCGCATTCCATCAGCCGCGTGCGGGCTCGTGGGGTTGAAGCCGTGCGCGGGCGACGTGCCGACCGCGGGCGTCGTGCCGCTCTCGCGCCGCCTCGACCACGTGGGCCCGCTGACGCGCACCGTCGCCGACGCGCGTCTGGTCTACCAGGGGCTTCACGCCAAGCTGTCAAGCACGCCGGCGCCCGTGCCGGTCCAGGGGCTGCAGTTCGCCGTGCCGCGCCGTTACTTCTGCGACATCCTGGACCACGACGTGCGTGCCCGGTTCGAGGAGGCGCTCGAACGCCTGCGCGCGGCCGGCGTTCGCATCACGGACGTCGAGATCCCGCACGCGCATCTCATCCCATCGGTCTACCAGCACATCGTGCTCGGCGACGCGGCCGCGTACCATGCCGACACGCTCGACCACATGCCGGAGCGCTACACGCCGGCCGTGCGGATCCGCCTCGAGATGGGCCGCTACCTTCTGGCGGAGGACTATGTCCGCGCGCTCGACGCGCGCGACGCGCTGCGGGTCGAAGTGGACGAAGCGCTCGAAGGCGAGGACGCCCTGATTCTGCCGTCGCTGGCAATCCCGGCGCCGGTGCTTGGCGCGGCGACGGTGCTGGTCGAACGCACGCAGCAGCCGGTCAGGAACCTGATGCTGCGCCTCACGCAGCTCTTCAACCTGACCGGCCACGCGGCCATCGCGCTGCCGGCGGGCCGCACGGGCCTGGGTCTCCCCTGCTCGGTGCAGCTCGTGGGGCCGGACACGCCGGGTCTGCTGAGCGTGGCGGAGGCCTGCGAGGCGCACATCAACGGCACGGCCGCGCACCACCTGCGCCCATAGCAGCGCGGCCCGCGTCAGACGTCGAGGCCGACGGCGCGCATCAGCGCGAGCGCGTTGCTGTGCTCCACGACGCCTGGACGCATGCGGTAGTCGAAGACCATGCGTCCATCTTCGAGGCGGTCCTCGAAGTGGGTGTTCGCCGCGGCAACCGGCAGCCGTGCGGGCACTTCCGTCAAGGCGAGATCGTGCGTCGTCACGAGGCCGATGGCGCCCGTCGCGGCCAGAGCACGGACGATCGCCTCGGCACCCACACGGCGATCGTACGAATTGGTGCCGTGCAGGATTTCGTCGAGGAGAAAGAGTAGCGGCACCGGCCCGCGCGCCTGGTCCACGATGGCGCGGATGCGGAGAATCTCCGCGTAGAACTGCGACCGTCCGTCCTGGATCGAGTCCTCGATGCGGAGCGTCGCCCCGAGCACCAGCGCAGACAGGCGAAGGCGGGTGGCCCGGACGGGCGCGCCGGCAAGCGCCAGCACGACGTTGATCCCGACAGACCGGAGGAGCGTGCTCTTGCCGGACATGTTGGATCCGCTGACGACGATCACGTGGGGCCCCTCGCGGCCGAGAACGAGGTCGTTACTGACCGCAGTTCCCTCGTGCAGCAGCGGATGGCCGAGCCCCACTGCGTCGAAGACCGCGGGCCCTTCAACCAGATCGGGAAACGGATCGGCTGGGTGCTCGTAGGCGTAGCCGGAAATCGCACCGAATGCCTCGAGCTCGCCGACCACGCGGAGCCACTCGCCGATGGACCGGCCATGCCGGCCATGCCACCGATCGATGGCGACCGCGATCTGCTGCGGCACGAGCAGGGCCATTGTGAACGGGCGGAAGAACAGGTTGTGCGTGGACGACTCGAGGAGGGACACGAGGCTACCGAGCCTGGTCACCGCCCGGGACGCGTGCACGCCGCGCGCGTCGAGCGCTGCCTGGAGGGCGGCGAGCCGTGGCGCCTCGAACCGGGCGCTCTCGACCACCGCGAGCAGCGCCGCAACGGATGCAAGGTCGGCAGCCGGCCGGTCGATCTCGCCCACGACGGCATGGAACGCCTTGCGCCAGGCCCACACCACGGCAGACTCGACGAGCAGCCATCCCACCACGATCGACCCCGGCACGATCTCCGCGTAGGCCGCAGCGGTCAGGACGAGCAGTACCCCAGCGCAGCCGCCAAAGACCCATGCCGCGGACGGCGGGTAGCGGGCTTGGGCGGCCCCCGCCCACATGGCCAGCGCGCCGGTACGGCTCGCGTGGACGCCCGCCGCGGTCACCGCGATCTGCTCGCGCAGGTCGAGCCGGGATCGTAGTTCCTCGACAGCCGCCTGCCGGGCCCGAACCTCGTCGATGGCGGCCCCCTCCCGAAGCCAGCCGGCCAGGACGGTCTCCCCCGCTTCGGTCCGTGTCGTGTTCAAGAGTTGGAACAGCGATCGCGGGCCGAAGAGATCCAGATCGCGGGCGTAGTCGTGGGCCTGGCCAAGGTGCGCGCCGTCGCGCGCGTGCTCGAACCAACGACCGTCCAGCCGCGCGAGGCCCAGCTCGTACCAGCGTTCGGCGCGGCGCGCGCGGTCCATGCGGTCGAGCACGCGCTGGTGCAGCACGGCCAGGACGGCGAAGACCATCCCAGGCAGCAGCAACCACGCCAACCCAATCGCCTGCCGCACCAGGCACAGCCACAGGACGGCGGCAGCCCCGGCAACCGCGGGCAGGCGGCCGTTCGAGATCAGCAGATGCGGGCGGTCGAGGGCGGCAATGGCCAGCCGGCGCGCAGCGAGACGGACCTCGTACTCGGGATGCGCGAGGTCCACTTGCCTCTACTAACCTCGCGCGAGGAGTTGGGTGGCGAGGGCGGCGTAGGCATCGACGGCGCTTCGCAGTTCCGCGATCGAGATGAACTCGTCCACGGTGTGCGCGACGTGGATCGAGCCCGGACCGAAGAGCAGCGGCTCGCCCCAGCGGTCGAGAAACGGGATATCGGTCGTGTAGGGGAAGACCTCGGTGGCGAACCCCTCGACCGTCGCCAGTCGAACGGGGGGGACTTCGAGGACGTGATCGATCTGGACGCTGGCTTCGAGCGGCGCAACCGCCGCGCGGACGTGCGCCGCGTCGCTGACCGTGCGGAACATCACTTCCGCCTCCGCCGACGGCGACACCACGTTGGGGGCCACGCCGCCCGAGATGAGCCCGATGGTGTAGTGCGTGTCGCCGAGGAGCGGGTCGGACGGCAGCGGGAGCGTGCGCAGGGCGACGAGCGCGTCGAGCAGCTTGTCGATGGCGGATTCGCCCAGTTCGGGGAACGAGGAATGCGCGGCACGACCCGCGGCGCGTAGCCGCAGGCGGAGGACGCCGCGCGTCGCGAGGCCGAGCCGACTGTCCGTCGGCTCGCCGTCGATGAGATAGCGGCAGTTCGGCAGCGCGGCATCGTTGGCGACACGGGCGCCGTCGCTTCCGCGTTCCTCGCCCACGACGAAGAGCAGGCCGACGCGCGTCTCGCCCGCGCGTCTCAGTCGATCGGCCGCCGCCACCTGCGCGGCGAGAATGCCCTTCGCATCGCAGGCGCCGCGGCCGTAAAGGCGGTCGCCCTCGATGCGGCTGGGAAAGAAGGCTGGGACGCAGTCGAAATGGGTGGAGAAGACCACGGCCGGCGGACCGCTGGTCGCGAGGACATTGAACCGCGTCGCGTCCACCGCCTGCTCCGTGACGGTAAACCCCGCGTCGCGCAAGTAGGCGGCCAGCCAGCGGGCGGCCTCGCCTTCCCGTCCGGTCGTGGAATCGATGTCCACGAGCGCGCGCGTCAGCGCAACGACATCGACCGACACTACCGAATCCACGCCTCGAGCTCGGTTCGCGTGTCCGTGCGCGAGTCGCGGTATTTCACGATGACGGGCGTCGCGAGCGCGAGGCCCCATTCGGGCCCTTTGCCCGCGGTGACGGCCCGCGCGCCTGGGACGACCACCGCCCCTTCGGGGATGACGAGCGGCTGGTCCGCGGTCGGCCTGATGATCTCGCCGCGCACCAGGTCGTAGACGGGCGTCGAGCCGGTCAGCACCGTGCCCGCCCCGATGACCGCGCGCGTCTTGACCACCGCGCCCTCGTAGATGCCCGTGTTGCCGCCGACGAGCGCGTCGTCCTCGATGACGACCGGCAGCGCCCCGACAGGCTCGATGACCCCGCCAATCTGCGCGCCGGCGCTGACATGGACACGCGCGCCGATCTGCGCGCACGAGCCGACGAGCGCGTGCGAGTCGATGAGGGTCTGTTCGCCGATCCAGGCGCCGATGTTGACGTACATCGGCGGCATGCAGATGACGCCGGGGGCGATGTAAGCGCCGTCGCGAATCGCGGACCCGCCCGGAACGATGCGGACCCCTGCCGCAAGCCCCGGGCGCTTGAGCGGCAGCGTGTCCTTCTCGTAGAACGGGAGCTTGCCGTGATCCATCGAGGCATCGACCATGTCCCCGCACCGGAACCCGAGGAGAATGCCCTGCTTGACCCAGGCATTGACGCGCCAGCCCGAAGGACGTGAGGGATCCGGTTCGGCGGCGCGCACCGTACCGGTGGACAACGCCTCCCGCAGGCGCGCGAAGGTCGCGCGGGCCAGATCGCGATCGACGGTTGCGCCGGCGGCAACCAGTGCGTTGATGTCCGCTTCGAGCGTCACACCAGCGCTCCCTTGAGCAGGCCCGTTTCCTTCAACACCCGCAGGATGCGCTCGCGCGATTCGGGCTTGGGCGCCACCATCGGCATCCGGTAGGCCTCTTCGAGCAGACCCATCGCCGCCATCGCGGCCTTGACCGGCACCGGGTTGGCCTCGATGAAGTTAACCAGCATCAGCGGCATGAGGAGGTCGTGGAGGACGCGCGCGGCCGCGAAGTCGTTGCGTTCGGCGGCCTCGACCAGGCGCGCCATCTCGGCCGGCATCTCGTTCGAGACCACCGAGATGACACCCTGCCCGCCCACCGCGAGCAGCGGGAGCGTCAGCGCATCGTCTCCGCACAGCACGAGGAAGTCCTTGGGCAGCGTGCGGCAGATGTCGCACATCTGCGGCATGTTGCCCGACGCTTCCTTGACGCCGATGATGTTGGGGATTTCGGCGAGGCGCGCAAGCGTCCCGACGTCGATGTTGACGCCGGTCCGGCCAGGCACGTTGTAGACCACGATGGGCAGTGCCGTGCTGTTGGCGATCGCGCGGTAGTGTTGGTAGAGGCCTTCCTGCGTCGGTTTGTTGTAGTACGGCGTGACCGACAGGAGACCGCTCGCCCCGGCCTTGGCGAGCTCGCCGGCCAGGTGGATGACTTCCTTGGTGTCGTACCCGCCGGCGCCCGCCAGGATCGGGACCTCGCCGCCGACTTCCGACGCCAGAATCTCGACGATGCGAATGCGCTCGGCAAGCGTGAGCGTCGGGTTCTCGCCCGTCGTTCCGCACGGCGAGACGAAATGAATGCCGGCATCGACCTGCCGCCGCGCCAGTCTGCGCACTGCCGCTTCGTCGAGTTCCCCCGTCCGCGTAAACGGCGTGACGAGCGCCGTGCCGGCCCCGGTAAATGGCGTTCTCATGGCTTGACCCCAATCTGCAATCTGACCATCCATCTCACGGTGTCTGAATCCCCAGCACGTCCTGCATGCTGAACCAGCCGCGCTTGCCGGCCACCCACCGCGCCGCCACCAGCGCGCCGCGTGCGAAGGCCGTGCGGTCCCGCGCCGTGTGCGTCAAGGTGATCGTTTCGGCGGGCCCGTCGAATCCAATTGTATGCGTGCCGGGGATATGGCCGGCTCGTGTGGACGAGACGTCAATCGCGCGGGGGAAGCCGGCCTGCTCCATCGTGCGCTTGAGCAGGAGGGCCGTCCCCGACGGCGCGTCCTTCTTGAGGTGGTGGTGCGCCTCGTGGAGAAACGCGCTGAAATCGCCCTGCGCGGCGAAGAGTCTGGCCGCGTAGCCCACGACCGCGTCGAAGAGGACGACACCCGTCGAGAAGTTCGGCGCCGCCACGACACCCACGCCCGCGTCGGCGACGGCCTGCCGCAGCGCGGCCTCGTGGGCGCCCCACCCCGTCGTTCCGACGACGACGTTGACGGGACGGCGAGCCAGCACCGGCAGGTTCGCCGGCACCGCGTCGGGCGACGAGAAATCGATCGCCACCTCGGCGCCCTGCCAGCGCGGCGAATCGACGCCGTCAGGCCCGCGCATCGGATCCACGATGCCGACGACCTCGCATCCGTACTCGCCGGCCAGGCTCTCGACCAGCTTGCCCATCCGGCCGTAGCCGACGAGCAGGAGGCGAATCACAGCAGCCCTTCACGGTGCATCAGCTCGGCGTTCAGGATGGCGGCGCCAGCCGCACCGCGAATCGTGTTGTGCCCGAGCGCGACGAACTTGTAGTCGAAGAGCGAGCAGGGGCGCAGGCGGCCGACCGTGACCGCCATGCCGCCGCTGCGATTGACGTCCAGCGTCGGCTGCGGCCGGTTGCGCTCGGTGAGGTAGACGACCGGCTGGGCCGGCGCCGACGGCAGCTCGAGCTGCTGCGGACGGCCGCGGAAGGCGTTGAACGCGTCGATCAGCGTCTCGGGCGACGGAGGGTTCTCGAGCCCCACGGAAATCGATTCCGTGTGGCCGTCGTGCACGGAGACGCGCGTCGTCGTCGCGCTGACCGTCACGGGGTGCGGGGTGACGCGCTTGTCGCCGTAGGTGCCGAGAATTTTCTTCGTCTCGGTCTCGATCTTGTGCTCTTCGCCGTCGATGAACGGGATGACGTTACCGAGGATGTCCCAGGACGGGACCCCTGGATAGCCGGCGCCGGAAATCGCCTGCAGCGTCGTGATCATGACGCTCTTGAGGCCGAAGGGCCGGAGCGGCGCGAGCGCCATCGACAGGACGACCGTCGAGCAGTTGGGGTTGGTGACGATGCGGCCCGACCAGCCGCGCGTCGCGGCCTGGTCCGCGAGCAGGCCCAGGTGCTCGGCGTTGACCTCGGGGATCATCAGTGGCACATCCGCTTCCATGCGGTAGTTCTTCGAGTTGCTGATGATGAAGTGCCCTGCCTGGGCGAATGCCCCCTCGATCTCCCCCGCCACGGACGAATCGAGGCCCGAGAAGACCAGCTTGGGGGCGCGGCCCGGAGTCGCCGCCTCCACGCCGAGCTTGGCAACCTCCTCGGGCAGCGGGGCCGAGAGCCGCCACGCGGTGGCGTCGCGGTAGGCCTTGCCCTCGGACCGGTGGCTGGCGCCGAGCCAGGTGACCCTGAACCAGGGATGACGGGCGAGAAGCGCAATGAACTGCTGGCCAACCATGCCAGTGGCCCCGAGGATGCCGACGTCAATCACAACAACTCCTTCATTAGAAGACGCAAAAAAAAAGCCGACGCGGTCAGTAACCGTGTCGGCTGCGCAATGGCTCGATAAGTACTGAGCTTAGTGATCGAGCACGCATGCGGCGACACGGCTGGCCCGCTTTCGGCCGTTCCGCTTTCGCGTGTCGAACATGATGCGCATGGATGGGTGAGTATAGCATGAGGAGGGATGTTACAAGCCCTCTTCCACGCCTGGGAACGCAAACTCGTCTCGGCCACCACGGACCGCGTCGTCCGTCCCTTCGAGTGGGGGCTGGACTGGCTGCCTGACGACGTCGCCCGCACCGGTGCCTCCCCAGAAAACGTGGTCGGCGACTGGATCGCAGGTGTCATGGCCGACACGGACGCCTTCTTCACCCCGCCGCCGACGACCGACTACGAGTTCCTGATGCCGAACGAGGGGCCTGGGCTGCTCGCCTTCCCGAGCGCGCTCGTCAGCCCGCATCCCGAGAACAACACCGTGCGGTGCCGCTATTTCCCGGCTGGCGACAAGCGCGCCGCCGTGCTCGTCCTGCCGCAGTGGAACGCGGACCGCGGCGGCCATGTCGGCCTGTGCCGCCTGCTGCAATGGAGCGGGCTGAGCGCGCTCCGCCTCAGCCTGCCGTACCACGACGAGCGGATGCCGCCCGAGCTACATCGCGCGGACTACATCTTGAGCGCGAACGTCGTCCGCACCGTGCAGGTGTGCCGGCAGGCCGTGCTCGACGCGCGTCGGGCCATCGCGTGGCTGGCGCAGCAGGGCTACGAGCGCATCGGCATCCTCGGCACCAGCCTCGGCTCGTGCCTGTCGCTGCTGACCGCGGCGCACGAGCCGCTCGTCCGGGCCGAAGCGCTGAACCACATCTCGCCGGAATTCGCGGACGTGGTGTGGCGCGGCCTCTCGACCCAGCACGTGCGGGAGGGCCTCGACGGGCACATCGAGCTCGACCTGCTGCGTACGCTGTGGCGCCCCCTCAGCCCGCGCTGGTATCTCGAGCGCCTGCGCGATCGGCAAACGCTGCTCGTCTACGCGCGCTACGACCTGACGTTCCCGGTGGACCTGTCCAGAGATCTCGTGCGCGCATTTCGTGAAGAAGGCATCCCCCACGAGCTCGCCGTCCTGCGCTGCGGCCACTACACGACCGGGAAGACGCCGTTCAAATATGCCGACGGGTGGATCCTGACGCGGTTCCTGAAGAAGGCGCTGCTCTAGGCCGTTACCTGTTCATAGGAGAACTCGGGGATACCGGTCCGCTCGGACGCGTGCTCCACCGTGATAGCGGAGATGTTTCCCTCCCTATCGATATCGAGCAAGGTGTTCTCGTCCAAGTCGCGTGTCTCAAAAACCGGGACATTGCGGAACTCAATATGCAGTGTGTCGGTCTCAGCGAAATATCGGATCTTCATGGAGTAAATCCCCGATCAAAGAACGCGTTGTGAACCGTCTCGCCATCAGGCGGTAGAATCACGCGCAGCACTCGATCGCCCGCTTCGGGAACCCGAATCCATCGGCGAATGCGGCCATCAGCCTGGATGTGCTCGCGTAGAGGTGTCCTCACCGCACGCTCGATCCACTCATCCTGAATGACCGCTCGGTCGGAGCGCATGCGCATGGCCTGGAAATAGGCCGTCGTCCTCACTCGTTCACCCTACCAGAATGCTCCGCGACGTCCAACCCAGCAGGGCCGGAAATCGGCAGGCCTTTGGCAATCAGACGGCCTTGCTCCAGTCGTTCTGGAACAACGTCGCGCGAGAGCCTTCTATGCATTCAGTGATAGACACGTATCCATACAGCCAAGAAGGGACATGCGGCACGCGTGGTCGAACACGATAAGGGCGGCTTCAAGCCGCGAACGGCCCTCAGCGACCGTGGCTGGACCTCGGACCGGATCGAGCGCCTTCGCGGTCTTGCCGTTCGGGAATCGCACACCACCCAGAACCCGATTGAAGAACACCATCCGGAGCAGCCATCGGAGTGGACGCCACAGTGTCGGGAACTGGGACACTTCGCCCCTCGCGACTTTCGCGGACTCCTCGAGCGCGCGAGCCACGTGCTCGGTCACCTGGCTCGGCGACCATTTGCCCGGCGCACGCGGGACGGTCCAGACGGACGCGCAACGCTCGGCGGAGACGACGAAGGCGTCGATCGCCGTCCGCGCCGCGCCAAGCGCCGTGTCGACGTCGGTCACTGTTGCCTCCTTCGTCAGCCTGACGCATCTCGCGGAGCTGCGGGCACGAAGCCCTCGCCGCGCACGGAGGCGTCCCTAGAACGCTTCGGACGAGAGGACGACGGGATCGCCGAGCCCGAGGCCGGCAAGCGCGGCGCTCGTGGCCTCGTAATCGCCCACGACGACGGTGGTCAGCCGCGAAGCGTCCAGGTGGCGCGCCAGCGCGTTCGTGATGTCGTCGGTCGTCAGACGTTCGACGGTCGGCACGAAATCGACGAAGTAGCTGTCGGGGAGG
>JBEQUD010000264.1:0-17338 GCA_040349235.1 Acidobacteriota bacterium | reverse complement strand
CGGAAGCGCTATTGTTGGCGCGTCGATTGAGGTGGCGCTCCGGCTGCTCCCTAAGCGAGCGGCCGACGAGCGCGGATTGCTGTCGCACTTCGCAGCGACGATCGAGTGCGAGAAGTTCACGGCGACAGCCTCTTGAGAACTATGCGAACTCTTCTCAGGCGTGTCCGCCAGAATGCGATCGTGCGCTCCGTCGCGGCGGGGATGACGGCGGTGGCGATTTCACTGCTGCAGAAGTAAGAAATACGCGTATGGATTGATTCGCGTCGAACTCCCACGGCTCGATACGCTTCAAAGAGGTGTCGTGTATTGTGAAGAGCATGGCACCCCGGCTCTACACCCGTTCTGAAGAGCTCATGCATTCGTCGCTGCATGCGCTCGGCGCGATCGCAGCGTTGGTCGGCACTGCATTCCTCATCATCACCGCCTCTCTCCACGGCGATGGCTGGCGCATCGTCGGCGGTCTCGCCTTGAGGATAGCCAACAGTCCAGAAGTTCTCGCGCCAGTAACGCTCGCTTCCTGGGCAGTTGAACGGCATCGGCCACTACCACCCACGGCGTCGCGCACGTCTGTCTCTGGTCCATCGCCGAGCTCGCCGTTTTCGGGCGGTGAGAGCAAACCCTCGAACCTGACCATCCGTCGCGCGGTACGATTTCCGCGCGCCTCACTCTTTCACTGGTTCAGAGCGGTATCAGGTTGGTGTTCTTCGTTCAAGGCAAGCGACCGACCGGCTGACGACGTCAGCGCCTGAAACAACGCGACGAACGGGCCGAAGGTCGCGCCGCGCAGGACTGGTTCGGAGTCGCCGGAGATGAGGCCCGTCGGCGGAAACTCGTCCGGGGACGGCCGGTAGTAGGTGCCGAAGATCTTGTCGATGACGGGAAAGAAGGTCGCGAAGTTCTTGTCGGCGTGCTCGGGCCGCCTGGAGTGGTGGATCCGGTGCCATTGCGGGCTCGTAATGATGGGTGCGAGCGGCCCAAGTCCGACACGGACGTTCGCGTGGATGAAGAACCCCCATAGCCTGAACATGACGAAGGCCGCGACCGCGTGCGGCGAGAGCGAGCCGAAGATCGCAACGACCGGTAAGTACAGGACGTTCAGCAGGAGATAGTTCAACAGATGCTGCCGCGTCTGTGAGCTCGAGTTCACCGCGTGGTCGTCGTGGTGGAGCTTGTGCGTGTGCCAGAGCACCCCCGACGCGTGCTGCCAGCGATGGACCCAGTACTGCCAGACGTCCCAGACAATCGCGAACGCCACCGCAAAAATCACCTGGCCCACAAAACCGGTTTGCGGCGCCACCAACCGCGGTAGAAGCCCCCCGCCCGCCAGCGTAAGGAAGCGGGTGTACACCGGGGCGAGCAGTACCTGGAGCAGGAGCAACCACCCGAGCACGCACGGGTAATACACGAAGTTGAACACGCGGCCAGATAGCGGCTGTGGTTCGCCTGGCAGCAGCAACTCGAGGCCCGCGAAGACCAGCATCAGCAGCGCCGCCGAACCCAGCAGATGTACATAGGTCGTCATTCCTCCCCTTTCAGTCTCGAACACCCCAACTGGCGGCTGTGTACGTCGTCAGGGAAGATGAGCCAATCGATGGCGGATACGGGGCTTTTCCGTTGCCCCCGACACTCGACTAGTGCCGGCGATCCTCTTCGAAGATTAAGGGGCAGGTGCAAGTGCCAGTGCGTGGGAGAGCCGAGTCCTCGTAACGGTGTCGATCCAGGCCGTGATGCCTTGTGCTTCCCCAGGATCCGCCTTGACATCGAAGATCTGCTCTGGCAGACGCTCGTCACGGTCTTATCTGTTGCCCTCGTCGAGATCTATTTTTGAATCGGGTAGCCCTGCCAGAGGTATTCCAGCGCCTGCGGCAACGTCTGATTGATGATTTTGGCTTCGGTGTGGCCGCCGTTTTTGGCGTAAACCAACTGGTAGTGGTAGCCCTTCGCCTTCAACACCGCCGCCAGGCGCTGGTTGGCGATGACCCAGTTACGGCGGGCCTCCGACGCGGTGTTGACGCCGTTGTCGTTCTGCGCGACCTCCAGCCAGATACGAAGAGGCTTTGCGTCGGCGTCTGCAAACAGGTGTTCGGGATACTCCCACGCGCCGTGCGGAACCTCCGGGCTGTTCTTCAGATTCACGTAGGTGCCGGAATACGTCAGCACGCGGTGGTACAGATCGGGCTTGAACCAAGCCATGGTGAGCGCGACCGCGCCACCCGAGCTGCCGCCCAGGGTCATGCGGCCTTCCGGATCCTTCGTCAACTTTACGTTCGCCTCCTTTTCGGCGCGCGGCAGGACTTCGGTTTCCACGTAATCGACGTATTTACCCGAAACGGTGTCGTATTCCATGCTGCGCTCGGTGCCGCCGTTCGCGATCATCACGGCCACCATCACCGGCAGGCGGTGGTCGGCGATCATGTTGTCAAGAATGGTGGGCAGTTCGTAACGCATGCCGTAGGCATCCGCCGAGACGATGACCGGTGCGGCCGTGCCCGCGACATATTGGGCGGGGACGTAAACGCAGACGTGGCGCTCGAACGGTCCGGTGATACCCGGGTAGAACTTGCTCTCGGCCGAGTTCATCACGAACTCGAACACCTTGCCCTGGGGAACGCCGGCGCGTTTGGTCTGTTCCGGGGCGGGGGCGTAGTCGGGCCCGACCGAATAGTCCCCGTCCGGCGCGCCCGCTTTCCAGGCCGGAAGGTCCATAAGCCTGGCCATCTCCGCCATGTCCTGCGGCGTTGGCTGAGCGACTGCGGCCGGGCCGCGCCGCGCCGGTGGGCGTGCCGCTGGGGGCGGGGGCACACACGGAGTAGCCGCAGCGGGTGGTGCCTGGGCCAGCGCAAAGTGCGTGAAGAGCAACAACCCGAGCGGAAGCTTCATGTTAGGTGTCTCCTCGAAGAGGTATTTTGCAGCAGCGCCGACTCGAATCGTCCATCCCGCCACGAGACACCGCGATTCTGGCACCGGCGGGACAGCGGTGTCACGAGGAAATCGCAGCGCATCGTACTCGAGGCCCCCCTCCCACCGCGATTCTGAGAGGCGTGCTCCGATTCGCCCGCGATGGGGCAGAATGTAGGTGACCATGGACTTCGACGCCGTCAAGCGTCTGCTGGCCGCATTGGAGCGTGAGCGCGTCCAATATGCGATCTTCGGCGCCGTGGCCATGGGCGTCCAGGGCCTGGCGCGGTTTACGGAGGATCTGGACCTCTTCATCGCACCCAGTGCCGTGAACGTCGACCGGCTGAAGACGGCCCTGCGGTCGGTGGTGGACGACCCGGAGATCGACAACATTACCGCTGCCGATCTGCTCGGCGACTATCCCGCCGTCCAATATGTGCCGCCGGACGGCTCGTTCCAGATCGACATCCTGACAAGACTCGGGGAGGCCTTTGCGTTTGCCGATCTTGAGACGGAGCGCTTGCCGTTCGATGGCCTGACCGTCTCGGTGGTGACCCCGCGCGGGCTGTATGCGATGAAGCGAAATACCGTTCGCCTGAAGGACCGGGCCGATGCGCAGGCGTTGAAGGAGCGCTTTGGCATCAAGGACGAGGGAGATCGATAGATGCCGGTCCGGAAGTTTCGCAGCGTCGAAGAGATGAAGACGCTCGCATGGCGTCGGCCAGGCGATCCCGAGCTGGCCCGCGCCCTGGCGTCCGTCTGGTCTTTCGGCCGCCGGCTTCGTCCGAGCCCGTTGCAGCCAGGCGTTCGGAAGTTCAAGTCAATTGCGGAGATGAAGTCTCGCTGACGACGGCGGCACCGTTGACGTCGAGATCGATCCGTGTCAGAAGCGGCGACGTCGCTTGACGTAGGCCGCGACGAGTCCGGAACCGAGCAGCACCATTGACGCCGGTTCGGGGACGGTCGCAGCGGCGAGGCCCTCGGACTGGGATCCCGACGACGGGTTTTGGGAGCCACCCTTGATCGTCGTCCCATTTTCCAGGACCAACGGCACTCCAAACGCGAACACTCGTAGGATGTCTGCGTTGTAAGTCAGGAAGCCAGGTTCAATCAGATTCGGGTCTCCGATTGCCCCTGGCGCATTACCAGCCAGTTGCACTCCATAGGTGAGCGAGAGGTCGGAGAAACCTGAAACAGCAACGCCTCCTACCGTGGACTCGTAGTAGTAATAGGCGGGAACACTCAGGACGTTCGCATTCACCAGGCCAAGCCCACTGTTGCTGACCGTGATCGCCGACGTGGCGAACTGGCCGACGCTGGGGTCTGGCTGGAGGTCGGGATTGTTCGTATCGGTGAAGATGTTGAAGATCCAGTCGCCGGTCACGATCTGCGATGAACCGTTGACGATCAAGGGATCGAGAAAGGAACCGAAGGTCTCCGTGATCGTAACCGGCGTAGCGACGGCAGGGGCCACTGCCCATGCACAGAAGAGGAGAGCGAGCGCGGCCGTCGTGCGTTTCATTTGAGGTCGGCACCTTTCGATACGGGGGAAGGACTGCGAACAGGACTGGAACGAGACTATTGATGAAACCGAGCACGGTCAAGGTCAAAGTGCGAGAAATTGTGAAGTCGCCGGCGCGCCCGACTGTCGCCCCCTGAGCCCTTCCGCGATGATTTTCCGCTTACCGATGTGAGCGTCGATGTGTCGATGCGCAATGGCTGCGTCTCGGGCGAGTGCGCCGAGGCCCCGTTGACTCTTCGGAAGGAGACCCGCGTGACCACAGCAATCTTCCGTATCGCAATGCTCGTGACCTTGTGCGCGTCGGCAAGCATCGCGACCTACGCACAATCGACCAACTCGGTCGATGCGTTGATCAAGCGCGTCCAGGCCCTCGAAAAGCGCGTCGAGGATCTCGAGCGGCTGCGCGTGGCAACGGGGCCCGCCTCCCAGGCAAGCGGCGGAAAGCCAACGAAGGCACCCGGCGAGACACTGCCGGCGGCGTCGGGCGGTGCGGGCACCACGCGTGTGCAGGTGCCTTTCGAGGTGGTGGATCGTGCGGGCAAGCCGATTATTCGTGTCGTGGATTGGGACGACGGCTCTGGCGGTCTCTACGGCTACAACCGGTCCGGCAAGATCATCCTGCACGTGGGCCCGATGCCGGGGGGTGCCCCTGGCGGTCGAGTGGGCGTCTGGAACGGAAATGGCAATCCGGCGGGTGGAAGCAGCTTGTTGGCGGAACCGGATGGCGGTGCGCTGGTGCTGGGAAGGGGCAACACGTCCAGCCACGGCGCCTTTTTCGACGGCGCGACTGGTGAGCTGGATATCTTCAACAGCGGAGGATTTGCCGCCGTTGCCCTGCGTGCTGGCGTGACGGGAGCTGGCCGCCTGACGCTCGGAAATACAGCCGGTGACACCGTCGTAGAAGCGGGAAGCACTGTCGATGGAATCGGAATCGTCCGCGTGGGGCCAAGAGCCAATTGCCCGTCAGGGGGCCTGGCTTTACCGTGCAGGATTGTGGGGCGCAAGTAAGAAGTAGGCGATCCTCGCTACCCGTAGATACCCTTGACGATCAGGAACAAGACGGACGGCCCCATCAGACAACCAAGGCCGGTATGGAAGGTCGCGACCAGGGCTCCGTACGGCACCAGTCGGCGGTCGGTGGCGGCCAGACCAGCACTGACCCCGCTGACCGTTCCGGCCAGGCCACCGAAGACCATCGCGGATTGCGGACTGTCGAGTCGCATGAACCTGGCCAGGAACGGCGTGAAGATCATGACGATGATCGCCTTGATCACCCCGGTGGCGATGCTCAAGGCCATGACATCGGACGACGCCCCGATGGCCGCCCCGGTGACCGGTCCCACGATGTACGTCACCGCCCCGGCGCCAATGGTCGTGAGGGCGACCGGGTCGGTATAGCCGTACGCCCGAGCCACCCCGACACCAACGAAGAAGGGCAAGACGGTCCCAAGCAACAGCGCCAGAAGACCGAGCCCCCCGGCCTTCTTCGCCTCCGACACACGGACCTCGCTGGCGGTCGCGACGATGCAGAAATCCCGCATCATGCTCCCACCCAGCAGGGCCAGCCCGGCAAAGCTGGTCACATCGCTGAGTCCCTTGGCCTTTCCGGTCAGGACGCCGCCCAGGTACGCGAGGGCCAGGCCTCCCAGAATGGCGATCGCCGATCCTTGGATCCGCCCCCGGAAGACGTGGCGCGACAGGTAGCCGGAAATCCACAGGAGGCCCCCGACGGTGGCGAAGGCAGCCACCAGCTGATTTTCAGCGATGGCTTTGTACAGCAATTCCATGGCGGGCGGTCCTCACTTGGTTTCGGCCGGCACCGTGTTCTGCCATGCCGGATCGACACCCCGCCGCTCGATCACGCGGTTGATCGCCGAGATCACGACGGCGCACACGATGACCGAGCCTGCAGCGCCCAGCACCGCCACCATGCCGCTCTTGAAGGCGACCAGCACGTTCTGGGTCGCGGACATCGCGACGACGACCGGAATGTACATCGCTGCCCAAAACGTGATCCCGCGCTCGGTCTCGACGGCCGTCAACCCACGGGCGTGCAGATAGTGGAGGCTGGCGATGAGCAGCAGCATGGAAAACCCGACGCCGCCGACATTGGCCTTGACGCCAATCAGGGCGCCCAGCGCATCACCGATCATGATTCCACCGAGATAGCAAACGGCGAGCAGCGCCGTTCCGAGTATCACCATGCGTCACCTTCATCCACGTAGACGGGCACCTTGCCTATCGCATTGCGCGGTACTTCTATCACGACGAAGCTCACTTGGGCACCTCGCGCATGCAGGTGTTCGGCGAGTCCGGCACGTTCATGGTGCGTAGAACACAGCGCCTAATAAACGCATATTGTGCGTATTTTACTTGACCATGCGGCTGACGGGGATCATAATCTACGCACTTTTAGCGAAGAATGGCTACCTACGTTCATCAGCTCCGAGGGTGGCCGAAATTCCATTGGGACCAAGACGCCCTCGCTGCGCCTCTCGCCGATGTCCGTCATAGACAGGGCCGTCTCCTGGGACGGATGGAGGGCCTCGGATTCTCCCTGCAGAAAGAAGCTGAACTCGAAACGCTCACTCTCGACGTGCTCAAGTCGAGCGAAATAGAAGGTGAACACCTACCGGCCGATCAGGTGCGGTCCTCGATCGCCCGGCGGTTGGGCATTGAGACGGCCGGCACGATTCCCGCCGAGCGTGAAGTGGAGGGGGTCGTCGAAATGATGCTCGACGCCACGCAGAATTTCAGCACGCCCCTCACCGAGGAGCGTCTGTTCGCCTGGCACAGCGCGTTGTTTCCGACGGGGCACAGCGGGATGCGCACGATCATCGTCGGGGCGTGGCGCAATGATGCCCACGGGCCGATGCAGGTGGTGTCCGGCCCCGTTGGGAAAGAGCAGATGCACTACGAAGCGCCCGCGGCTCCCCTGCTCGAGCAGGAGATGTCTGCGTTCCTCGCGTGGGGCAACGACGCCGCCGACAAAATGGATGCGGTGCTCAGAGCGGCGTTAGCGCACCTGTGGTTTGTGACGATCCACCCCTTCGACGATGGCAACGGCCGCATCGCGCGCGCGATTGCCGATTGGGCGCTCGCGCGCTCTGAGGGCAGTCCCCAGCGGTTCTACAGCATGTCCGCGCAAGTCCGTCAGGAACGGAATGACTACTACGCCATGCTTGAACGCACGCAGAAGGGGACGCTCGACATCACGCCGTGGATGGCGTGGTTCCTGGGATGTCTGGGGCGCGCCTTCGACGGAACCGAGACCACCCTGGCTGCGGTCCTTCGCAAAGCACGGTTCTGGGAGAAGCATGCGCAGCCGACAATCAACGACCGTCAGCGCGTCCTCCTAAGCAAGCTTCTTGACGGATTCGTCGGACACCTCACCACGACAAAATGGGCCACGCTGGCAAGGAGCTCTCATGACACCGCCCTGCGCGACATTCAGGACCTGATCGAGCGGGGAATGCTCAAGAAGGATGTGGGCGGCGGACGCAGCACGAGCTATTCGCTCAAAGAGGATTGATCGCCACTATGAAGACTACACACTGGTCCACGATTGCCGTCGTAATCCTGTGTCTCTCTGGCGCCGGCCTGGCTCGTGACGCGTACGGCCAGGGCCGCGGACGGGGTGCCGCGCCGACGCTGCCCGATGGTCCCGGCAAGGAGGCCCTCCAGGCGCAGTGCACGAAGTGCCACGCGCTCGGTCTGATCGTCAACTCCGGCGGCTTCAACCAGCAGGGCTGGGACGAGCTCATCGGCACGATGGTGTCGTTGCCCTCCGCGCAGAAGTCCGAGATCACCGCGTACCTGGCGAAGAACTTTCCCGAACAGCCGCGGCCGAAGCCCGTCGTGCTCCCGGGCGACGTGAAGGTGAACATCCGTGAGTGGAACGCGCCGTCGCTCGGATCGCGGCCGCACGATCCGGAGCCGGGTCCCGACGGATCCATCTGGTGGACGGGTATGTTCGCCAACGCGATTGGTCATGTGAATCCCAAGACCGGCGCGATCAGGGAGTTTCCTCTGAAGACGCCGGGGTCCGGAGCGCATGGCCTCGAGCTCGACAAGGACGGCAACGTGTGGTTCACCGCGAACCAGGCGGCTTACGTCGGCAAGCTCGATCCGAAGACCGGCGACGTGGTCGAGTACAAGATGCCGGAAGGCGTCCGCGATCCGCACACGCCGCTCTTCGCGCCCGACGGCATGCTCTTCTTCACCGCACAGAACTCGAACACCGTGGGCCGGATTAATCCGAAAACCGGCGAGATCAAGGTGCAGCGGACGCCGACCGAGCGCGCGAACCCGTACGGGATGGTGTTCACGACGAAGGGCGTGCCGTTCGTCTGCGACTTCGGCACGAACAAGATCATCGAGATCAACCCCGACACGCTGGCCATCAAGGAATACCCGCTCCCGCATCCCGACAGCCGCCCGCGCCGCATCGCGATCAGCCCGGACGACGTCATCTGGTACGCGGACTACTCGCGTGGCTATCTTGGCCGCCTCGATCCGAAGACGGGTCAGGTGACCGAGTGGCCTTCGCCGAGCGGACCGAAGTCACAGCCCTACGGCATCACGTACCTCAACGGCGCGATCTGGTACGTCGAATCGGCGATCAAGCCGAACGTGCTCGTGCGCTTCGACATGAGAACGCAGAACTTCCAGAGCTGGATCATCCCCGGCGGCGGCGGTGTCGTCCGCAACATCAAGACAACCGACGACGGAAAGAACATCGTGATGGCCGAGAGCGGAGTCAACAAGGTGGCCCTTGTCGAGATCACGTCTGGTGGCGGCACTCGCTGATCTTGCCGACTCAACAGATTTCTGTCGCGCCTGGTTGGGGAGGTGAGAGGCTCCCGTAGGCCGCGTGGGCCAGCATGAGGTCCGTGACAGGCCCCCCGCCGATGGATCGCCATCGCCAGCTGCGTGCAGTCTTCGACGAGGCGGTCCTCAAGGACACGTCGGAGCGTGACGCCTACCTCGACGGTGCCTGCGCCGGCGACGAGGTGCTGCGCGCGCACGTCACGCGGCTTCTCGCGATGCACGACCGGACGAGCGCGTTCCTCGATCGGCCGACGGATGCCTGGCTGACAGTGCGCGAGGACGCGCCGTTCACAGGCACCGATCGCTTTCGCGTGCGGCGGCAGCTCGGCAGCGGCGGGATGGGCATCGTCTACGAGGTCCACGACACGCTGCGCGACGAAACGGTCGCGCTCAAGATGCTGCGCCGCACCGACGCCAGCGATCTCTACCGCCTCAAGCGCGAGTTCCGCAGCCTCGTCGATATCACTCATCCGAACGTCGTCTGCCTCTACGAGCTGTTGGTCGCCGACGAGCGATCGTTCTTCACCATGGAGCTCGTCAACGGCGTGAGCTTCGTCGATTTCGTTCGAGGGTCTCGCGCACGATTGCTCCCCGCGCTGGAACAACTGATCGACGGGGTGTCGGCGCTGCACCATCGCGGCAAGCTGCATCGCGACATCAAGCCGTCGAACGTGCTCGTCACGCCAGAAGGGCGCGTGGTCATCCTCGATTTCGGCATCCTCGCCGACGTGCGATCGCTGCACCGTGGCGACGAGGCACGCGGCGGCACGCCCGCGTACCTCTCACCCGAAGAAGCGTCGGGTGCCGCGCCGTCGGAGGCAAGCGATTGGTACGGCGTCGGCGTGACGCTCTACGAAGTGTTGACCGGCGCCCTGCCATTCGACGGCTCGCCGACGGACGTGCTGCGGCGCAAGTGCACGGTGGATCCGCCAGCCCCGGCAGACCTGCGCCCCGACGCCGTGCCTGCCGATCTGAGCGCCATCTGCATGGGCCTCCTGCATCGCGATCCAACGCAGCGTCTGGCCGGTGCGGCAGTGCGCCGGGCACTGTGGCGAGGCGCGGGCAGGTCGCCGGCCCCGGCTGTGATGCCCGTGTCCGAGCTTCCGTTCGTCGGACGTCGTCGGCAGCTTCACGCCCTGAGCGAGGCGCGCGACCAGGTTCTCGCCGGCCAGGCCCGCGCCGTCGCGATCTACGGGCCATCCGGGATCGGGAAGAGCGCGCTGGCGCGGCAGTTCGTCAGGCAGTCCGATCGGGATGCCGTCGTGCTGACGGGCCGCTGCTACGAGAACGAATCTGTGCCCTACAAGGCGCTCGACGGGGTCATTGACGATCTGAGCCGCTATCTGGCCTCGAGCGCCGCCTACGACGTCGCGGATCTGCTGCCGCGAGATGTGTCCGCGCTGGCGCGAGTATTCCCGGTGCTCCTGCAGGTAGGCGCGATCGCCAGAGCGGCGCGCCGCGCCGAATTCGACCGCGCCGATCCCTTTCGCATCAGGCGCCTGGCGTTCGAGGCGCTGGGCACGTTGCTCGCGCGGCTGGCCGCGCGGACGATGCTCGTGGTCTGGATCGACGACCTGCAGTGGGCCGACGCCGACAGCATTGTCCTGCTCGACGAGCTGCTGGCGCCGGCCAATCCGCCCGCGATGCTGACGCTGCTGTCCTTTCGTCAGGAGGAGATTGGCTCGAAGCCGTTCCTCCAGGCGCTGCTGCCGCGTACATCAGTGGTGTCGCTCGAGCCGATGACCGACGACGAAGCGGACGCGCTGCTCTCGGGTGTGGCGGTCGGCGGCGGGGCCACGCTGACGCATGCTGACAAACGGCGCATGACACACGACGCGGCCGGCAGCCCGTTCGTCCTCGAGCAGTTGGCACTCTACGCCGGGACGACTTCCGAGGAGACGGGGCACGCGCCGACGTTCGGTCGCCTGTTCGAAGCCCGGGTCGATGCGCTCTCGCCTGCGGCACGGCTGTTCCTCGAAACGCTCGCAATCTGCGGCCGCCCGGTCGCTCCGGAGATCGTCTGCGACGCCTGTGATGTGGCGCGCGACAGGCAATCGCTGGTCGTGATGCTGCGCGCGTCTCGCTTCATCCGTAGCAGTGGGTCGTCGGACCGGATCGAGCCCTACCACGATCGGTTTCGCGAAGTGCTCGCCAATCGCCTGCCAGCGGACCGTCGGCGCGGTATCCACACCCGCATGGCCGCGTCGCTCGTCGCACGCCAGAGCGACGACTGCGACGCCCTGTTCGAGCATTATCGCGGCGCCGGCGACGACGATCGCGCGGCGATTCAGGCCGGGCTCGCGGCGGAGAAGGCGGCCGCAGCATTGGCGTTCGACCGCTCCGCGTCCTTCTATCAGCATGCGCTCGACTTGGCCCCGTCAGGCGCCACGGCGTCGGCGTGGAGAGAAGGCTTGGCCGCCGCGCTGGCCAATGCCGGGCGTCCGGCCGAAGCCGCCGACGCCTACCTGCGCGCCGCCGCCGATGCCCCACGCGCGCGGCACATCGAACTGCGGCGCTGTGCCGCGGAACAGTTCCTGATCGGCGGCCACATCGATCGGGGCCTCGATCTGAGCCGGCAGGTGCTCGAGGCCGTGGGGTTGACGCTCGCGCCCAATCCGCGCGCGGCCGCGGTACGAGTCGTCTGGCGCCGCGCACGCCTTCGCTTCAGGGGACGACCTTCGTCAGCCGCTCTGATGAAGGCCAGATCGATGGCGAGACACTGCTGCGCCTGGATACCTGCTGGGCGACGGCGACGGGGTTGGCGCTCGTCGATGTGATCGGCGCGTCGGACTTCGTCGCGCAGCATCTGCACCTGGCCCTTGATGCCGGGGAGCCGTCACGCATCGCGCGTGGACTGGCACTCGAATCCTCGGCGCGGAGTGCGGATCGGGTCTATCGAAAGGGCGCGCCGGCGCTCGCGATTCGAGCGAAGGCGATGGCCGAGCGACTGGGAACACCGCGCGCGAGGGCGATCGAACGCCTGTGCGACAGCATCACGGCCACGGCGACCGGCCAGTGGCGACGGGCACTGGTGTCGTCGGACCAGGCGATCGCGATCCTGCGCGACGACTGCGTCGGCGTGACCTGGGAGCTCAACATCGCGCAGAACATGCACCTGTGGGGGCTGATGTACCTCGGCGAGCTGGCCGAAGTCTGCCGGCGCGTCCCGACGCTCCTCGCCGACGCGCGGCGCCGGAACAACCTGTATCTCACCACCGAGGTGTGCACGCGCAGCAACCTGGTGTGGCTCGTGGCGGACCAGCCGGACGAAGGCGAACGCGAAGTGATGGCCGCCATCGCCACGTGGTCACAGAAGGGATTCCATCGCCAGCACTACAGCGCGATGCTGGCGCGCGTGCAGACCGCCCTCTATCGCGATGACGCGGGATCGGCGTGGCGAATCCTGACCGAACAGGAGCCGTACTTCCGCCGCTCGATGCTCACGCACGTGCAGGCGCTGCGCGTCGAAGGCCTCTATCTCCGCGGTCGAAGCGCGCTCGCCATGGCGTCGATGCACCGTTCCGGCGGCCGGTTCCTCGCGCTCGCCCGCGACGCGGCTCGCCGCATCGCCCGCGAGCGCATGCACTGGTCAACGCCGCTCGCGCGCCTGCTGCAGGGCGGTATCGCGTCGGTCGAAGGGAACGAGCCGGTGGCGGTGCAACGCCTCGAGGAGGCGCTCGAACAGTTCGAGCGCGCGGAGATGCAGTGGTACGCCGCCGTCACACGCCGGCGGCTGGGCGCGCTACGACGCGACGAACGCGGCCCCGTGCTCCTCGAGCAGGCGTCCACATGGATGGAGAGCCAGGGCATCAGGAACCCGTCCCGCATCACCCGGATGCTGGCTCCCGGCTTTTCGTCCGAGTGACTGGTCACGTCGATCAGTGGACATGGATCCTCATCTTTTCTGCGGCTCACTGCCGCACGAGCTCGACGCGACGGTTGCGCGCACGGCCAGACAGGCTGTCGTTCGAGGCGTTCGGCCGCGAGGCGCCGTAGCCGGCAGTCGTCAGACGCGATACGGAGATGCCGTAGCGGTCGACCAGGGCTTGCTTGACGGCGGCGGCGCGCCGGCGTGAGAGATCGAGATTGCCGGCGTCACCGCCGACGTTGTCCGTGTGGCCCTCGATGCCGATCGTCCACACCGGATTGCGCGTCAACGCCGACGCGATGTCGCGCAGCACCGGCTCGGATTCAGGACGAATCGTCGCCTTGCCGAAGTCGAAGTAGATGCCGTGCAACTCGACCCGCGACGCCCTCTTCAACTTCTCCTCGATTGGCGTCACCCCGGTAGTTGGGAATGTGATGCGGACAACGCGGCCGGTCGAGCGACCGGCGGCGCGCAGCACCAATGGATTCTCCGGATCGTCGAGAAGATAGAAGTCAATCGCCTCGTCGCCGAACAGCCCACGCGCGTGGATGACGTGAAGCTCCACAGGCTCGTCGTTCAGCAGCATCGGGAAGCCGAGCGCGTACGGTTCGATTCGTTCGAGTGTGGCCGGTCGTCGTTGCACCTCGGCGGCGCCACCGCCACTCAGTTGACGCGCGAGGGCCGTCAGCGGATTCTCATCGACGAACACGAGCGTGAGCGCCGCCCTGCCTGTCGTCTTGAGATCGGCATAGACGGCGGTCGAGACCCGCAGCGCCGTCGTGCCCGGAAAGACCGGAGGGTCGTCCTGGCCGTCGTATTCAGCACGACACTCAGCGCGCACGAGATCGGCACCACTCGCGTATCCGTCCTCCTCGAACGGGGCCGCACGTACGACATCGAAATCGTGACCGACGCCGCCGCCCTCGTCGAGAAGCTCGAGGCGTCAGCAGGCGGCACGTTGATGCCCGGTGCGCAACCGGCGCGCCTCCAGTCGCTGCTCGAACGTTTCGACGAGACGTTTCGCCAACGCGTGAACCTCGTTTTCGACCGGGCTCCCGTACGCCCCGCAATTACCTACGTCGTTCGCCCCGGCGCTGATTCGGCCGCCGCGCCGATTGCCACCATCCGGCTAACAGGTGACGTGCCCGAACACGCGGACCATTTCACCTGGAGCTACGCCTGGACGTTTGCGTCCTACGCGATGACGGTCCGCAACGCGGTATCGGCCCCCCCGGCGACCATGTGGCTGGAGGGCGATCAGACGAGCGCGCCGTTTCGGGTGGCCTCGACGACACCGAGCGTCGATCGGTTCGCGACGGCCTGGCGCTATCTCACCCTCGGCTTCACCCACATCCTGCCGCGGGGCCTGGACCACATGCTTTTCGTGCTGGGCATCTACCTCCTGAGCGGGCGCGCGCGCTCTGTGCTGTGTCAGGTCAGTGCGTTCACGGCCGCGCACTCCATCACGCTCGGCCTGAGCCTGTACGGCCTCATCGCCGTGCGGCCGAAAGTCGTCGAGCCGCTCATCGCGCTCTCGATTGCCTATATCGCGATTGAGAACATCTTCCTGTCTGAACTGCGTTCATGGCGAGTGGTCATGGTCTTCGCGTTCGGCCTGCTGCACGGCATGGGGTTCGCCGGAGCGCTCAAAGAGCTCGGGCTTCCGCGATCTGAATTCCTGACAGCGCTCGTGACGTTCAACGTCGGCGTCGAGGCCGGCCAGCTCGCCGTGATCGGTGCAGCGTTCGTGCTGCTCGGCTGGCAGTACCGCCATCGCGAGTGGTACCGCAGCCGCATCGTCGTTCCCGTCTCGATGCTGATCGCCTGCACCGCCGTGTACTGGACCTTCGAGCGGCTGGCCCTCTGAGCTCGAAAGCCCCTCGCGCTCGGCCTCCTCACGGCATCCGCCAGCCCAACACTCGGCCAATGCTGCCTTGAGCGTCTTAGAGCGTCTGCTGGTCTCGCGCGAAACCGTTGCGCCTTCGCCGTAGTGTTGCGATGCCGACGACGCCGAGACCAAGTAACACGAGCGACGCTGGCTCGGGCACGGGATCCGAAGTCTGCAGGACGAGCTGTGCCTTCTACTGCTCCGTCCGCAAGAATCGTCGGAAGGGCCCCACCGACCGCGAATGATCCACCAAGAGCGGCCTGTATGTTCGCGAGTGCGGCCGCGCACGACGTTCGTGTTATTGTCCGCGGCGCTCACAGACCGAAACCCATAGGCGGTTCCCGGCCCCAGACCCTGCCCTGCTCGTCAGAAATCGAACTGCGCACTGAACTTGATCAGCCGCCCGTTGAGCACCTGCTGCGGCTGCTGCCACGTGGTCGTCGTGGTCGAGAAGCCGTCGTTCTGAACGACCACGGGGCTGCGGTTGAAGATGTTGAACAGATCGACGTTGGCGCCGAGCTTTCCACGCCCCGCGAACCGGAAGATCTTCCCGACGCGCAGGTCCAGCTGATTCACCCGGTCGCCGAAGAGCGTCCCCGGCGCGACGAGGTTCACCGACACGTTCGACGCGTTTCCAGACAGCGGCCGCCCGAGAGATGGCTGCGTGAAGGCGTTCGTCGCGTTGAAGTTGGCGGCGATCTGCGGGCCGGGTGTGCTCTGGACCGCCAGGCTGACCTGCACGTCGATGCGCGGCAACTGGTAGGTGCCGAGGCCCTTGATCTGGGTCAGATAGCGCGTCTCCGCGTGACAGTACGGGTTGTTCGGGCCGACCTCGGGCAACTGCGCCACGATCGCGCAGTTGTCGGTCAGCGTGCTGCCGGTGCTCAGGCCGCCTTGAATCGTCAGGCCGTTCCACGCACGGACGCTCGCTGTCGCATCGACGCCCTGCCAGCGCTGGATCTGGTCGCCGTAGTTGCTCGCATTGGTCACGAAGTTGTTCGTCTGTCCGAACTTGGCTGGCGTCACGTTGTAGAGGCCGGCAATGGTCTGCCCGCCGCCGTTTGGCAACCTCGCGTCCACGGGCGCCACGATGCTGTAGCTGTTGAAGTCGCTCCGCGCGACCGACAGGTTGTCGGTCACCTTGAAGTTGCCATACGAGCGGCGGAAGTAGCCGACATCGACCGACAGCCGCCCGCTGACCTGCTGCTGCACGCTGGCCACGAACTCCCAGTTGTAATCGCGGATGCCCCACCCGCTCAGCAGCGCCGGATCGTAGTTGGTGCCGACGACCGGCTGGCCGAACGCCGCGTTCGCCATCGCGCCGCACTCGCCGTTGGCGGCCGTGCTCGCCATGTTGCAGTCGGGAATGAAGTTCTTGTTCGAATCGTTCCAGCTGCGCGTCGTGCTATTGACGACGCGGTTGGCCGGATTGAGGCCGCCGGCAAACGGCCCCCCGCTGCCGGCCACGCCCGTGAAGCCCAGATACTTGTTCAGCGACGTCTTGACAGCCGTCTTGCCGTTCCCGAAGACGTCCCAGGCGGCGCCAAGGCGCGTCGTGATGTCGTTCCAGCGGACGCCGTCCGACTCGTCGAACGCGACGTTGCGGTTCGGCGCGAGCAGCACGGGACCGAGGGTTGCAGCCGGGTAGTAGGAATGATAGCGGTCGTAGCGCAGACCACCGGTGAGCGTGACGTGCTTGATCGTCCAGCGATCCTGAACGAACGCGCCGAAGTCCGTGCTGAAGGACTTCAGGTAGCGCGGATCCGCATAGAGCGTGATGGACGTGGGCACGCCGTTGGCGAACGTGTAGTCGGTGCTTGCCGGGTTGCTGTGCGTGTCGGTCTGCGCGGACGCCCACTGCGTCTGGAATCCGGTCTTCAGGCTGTGCGCACCGGTCACCCAGGACACGGCCGCGCGCACGTTGTTGTTCTGGTTGAGGCCGATCGAGTCCTCGCCGAAGGACCGGTACGTGATGCCGCTCACGGTGTCGATGACGCGAATGAACGACCGGTCGGTGACCAGCAACCGCAGCGTCCGCTCCAGCCGGTTCAGCACCGCCGCATCCACCAGCACCCGGTTGGTGAGGGGCGCCGTGTAGGTCGCCGACGTGAAGCGCTGGTTGGGATAGGCGGCAAACGACTGCGCCTCCGGCGAGACGCCGGCGAGCGCCTGCGGGCAGGCGCAGCGGACCTGCGTGTCGTAGTAGATCGCCAGCTTGTTCTTGGGATCGATCTGCCAGGTCACGCGCGCGTTCTCGTTGTAGAGCAGCGCATCGAAGAGGGCGGTCGCGCCCGTGGGATCGGGCACGTACAGCCAGGCGTTCGGATCGTTC
>JBEQUD010000258.1:0-5630 GCA_040349235.1 Acidobacteriota bacterium | reverse complement strand
CAGCTCCGCGCTGGCCGTGTCCATCAGCATGATGGGGGCGCCGGTGCGCGTGAAGGGCCCGTACAGCTCGCGCATCGCGTCGGCCGCGCGCTGGTCGCCCGGCTCGACGCCGATGACGACGCGGTCCGGCTTCATGAAGTCCTCGATGGCCGCCCCCTGCTTCAGGAATTCCGGATTGCTGACGACGCTGAAGGCCTGGGTGGTTTCACCGGCGATCGTGGCGCGCACCTTGGTGGCCGTGCCGACGGGCACCGTGCTCTTGTCCACGACGACGGTGTACTTGTTCATCGCGCGCCCGACGTCGCGCGCCACCGCGAGCACGTGCTGCAGATCGGCCGATCCGTCCTCGCTCTGGGGCGTGCCGACGGCGATGAAGACGATGCCGGACGCCGTCACCGCGGCGGGCAAATCCGTCGTGAAGTGCAGGCGGTCCTCCGTGCAGTTGCGCCGCACGATCTCTTCGAGGCCGGGCTCGTAGATGGGCATCTTGCCCGCGAGCAGCGTCGCAACTTTCGAGGCATCCTTGTCCACGCACGTCACGTCGTTGCCGTTTTCCGCGAGACAGGCGCCAAGCACAAGACCGACGTAACCGGTACCGACGACAGCAATTTTCATTTCACAATAAGATACTGAGTCGGAAAGACTTAAACAAGTGCGCGTCCTGATTGACTATCGTCCCGCGCTCCGCCACCCGAGCGGTGCCGGCGAATACACATATCAGCTCGCAACCGCACTCCTCGCGATGGCCCTGACGGACGGCGGCGGCACGCTCGACCTCACGCTGTTCTCGAGCTCGTGGAAGGATCGGCTGACGCCCGCGCCCGAATTGAGCGGCGCGGCCATCGTCGATTGCCGCGTGCCGGTGCGCGCCCTGAACTTTGCCTGGCACCGACTGGAGTGGCCGCCCATCGAGTGGCTGACGGGGCGTGCGTTCGACGTCGTCCACTCGTCGCACCCCTTGCTCCTTCCGGCGAGACGCGCCGCGCAGGTCGTCACAATTCACGATCTCCACTTCCTGGCCCACCCCGAACACACGCGCGCGGAAGTGCGGCGCGACTACCCCGCACTGGTGCGCGGGCACGCGCGCCGCGCCGCGCGCATCCTCGTGCCGTCGGCCTTCACCGCCGGCGAAGTCGTGCGACACCTGGATGTCGATCGACAGCGCATCGCCATCTGCCCCCCTGGCGCGCCACCCTGGGCGCCGCGCGACGCTCCCATGGACGGCGGGTACCTCCTGTTCTTCAGCACCCTCGAGCCGCGGAAGAATGTGGCGGGCCTGCTCGACGCCTACGAGCGCCTGCTCGGCAGCGCGGCTGGGCGGGCCCCGGTCACCGAGGGCGAGCGGGGCGCAATACCGGACCTCGTCCTCGCCGGCCGCGCCAGCGCGCAGGCGCAGCCGTGGCTCGACCGTCTGACGCGGGCACCGCTCGCTGGACGCGTACGCCACCTCGGGTACGTCGATCCCGCCGACCGGCAGGCGCTGTACGCGGGCGCGCGGCTGCTCGTGATGCCGTCGTTCGACGAGGGCTTCGGCATTCCTGTGCTCGAGGCGATGGCGTGTGGGGTGCCCGTTGTCGCCGCCGCCCGCGGCGCGCTGCCCGAGGTGCTGGACGGGGCAGGCACGTTGGTCGATCCCGACGACCCTGCCGACATCGCGGCCGGCATATCCCGTGTCCTGAACGACGCGGGGTATGCGGAGCGGTGCGTGGGACGAGGCCTCGCACGGGCGCGCGCGTTTACCTGGGCCGGGACCGCGCGGGCCGTCGAGGGGGCATACCGCGGCGCGGTCGCCGAGCGACTGGCCGGCGCGCCGACGGGGCGTCGCTGATGCGCATCGGCATCGACGCGCGCGAACTCGCCGGACACGTCACGGGCGTGGGACGGTTCCTGGCCGGCCTGTTGCGCGAATGGTCCACGGACGTGGCAGCCGCCCACGAATTCGTGCTGTATGCACCCGAACCGATCGCCGCCGGCATCGATGTGCGCCATTTCCAGACCATCGTCGTCCCGGGCGGCGCGGGGACGTGGTGGGAGCAGGTGCACCTCGCCGACGCCGTGCGGCACGGCCGGCTCGACGTCCTCTTTGCGCCGGGCTACACGGCGCCGCTGCGCGTCGCGGTGCCCACCGTCGCGGCCATCTACGATCTGTCGTACTTCGCGCATCCCGAATGGTTCGGCCTCCGCGAAGGCACACGTCGGCGATGGATCACGCAGCAGACCGCTGCGCGCGCGCGGGCGGTCATCACGCTGTCGGCGTTCGCCCGCCGGGAGGTCATCGAGCGGCTGAGCGTCCCCGATCACCGCGTGCATCTCGTCCTGCCCGGGATCGATCGCCGCGCGGCCGACCGACGGGAACCGACCGTCCCGCGCGTGTTGTTCGTCGGGTCCATCTTCAATCGTCGGCATGTCCCCGACCTCATTCGCGCGGTCGCGGTGCTGGCAGAGCGGCACCCCGCCGTCTCGCTCGACATCGTCGGCGACAACCGGACCTTTCCGTATGAGGATCTCGACCGCGTCATCGATGCATTCGGCGCGCGTTCGCGGGTGCGCTGGCACCGGTTCGCCACCGACGAAACCTTGGGCGAGCTGTACGGACAGGCGCGCGCGTTCGCGTTCCTGTCGGAATACGAGGGTCTCGGCATGACACCGCTCGAAGCACTCGCCGCGGGCGTCCCGCCCGTGCTCGTCGACACGGCGGTCGCCCGCGAGTCCTGCGGCAGCGCCGCGCTCTACGTGCCGCAGGGCGACCACTACGCAACCGAGCGGGCGATCGAACGGGCGCTGTTCGACAACGAGGTACGATCCACAATCCTCGGCGCTGCGCCGGCCGTCCTCGCACGCTACGACTGGCCCCGCGCCGCGCGTGACACCCTCGCCGTCATCGAAGCGGCCGGCGCGAGCGACTGAGGCCAGCGCGATCCCTATGCCGGCCCTGTCCATCATCATCGTCAGCTACAACGCGCGCGCCGACCTCGCGCGGTGCCTGGCGTCGCTTCATGCGCCGGCCCCGCGCATCGCGCACGACATCATCGTGGTCGATAACGCGTCCACGGACGGCAGCGCGGAGGCGGCGCGGGGCTGGGCTGACGTCACCGTCATCGATGCGGGCGCCAACCTCGGCTTCGGCCGGGCGAACAACGTGGGCATCCGCGCCAGCCGCGCGCCTCTGCTCTTGTTGCTCAACAGCGACACGACGGTGCCGGCCGGCGCGATCGATCGTCTCGTGGCCGAACTCGATCGACATCCCGACACGGCCGTCCTCGGCCCGCGGCTGGTCGATGCGGCGGGCCGTCCCGAGCTGTCCTTCGGCCGCATGATCGGGCCGTTCAACGAACTGCGCCAGAAGGTCCTCTTCCTCGGCCACGTCCGGGGCGTGCCGATCGTCTCGCGGCTGGTCGAGCGGTGGACCCGCGCGCCCCAGACGCCCGACTGGGTCAGCGGCGCCTGCCTGCTCGTCCGCCGGGCGGACGCCGAGGCCGTGGGCCTGTTCGACGAGCGCTACTTCATGTACACGGAGGACGTGGATTTCTGTGCGGCGATTCGCGCGCGCGGCCGTCGCATTCGCTTCACCCCCGACGTCGAGGTCGTGCACCTGCGGGGGCGCTCCGCGGCCAGCGCGCCGGGCGCGACCCACGTAGCCTATCGACGCAGCCAGCTGGCCTTCTACGAGAAGCACCATCCGCGCTGGGCGCCGCTGCTGCGCGCCTATCTGCGGCTCAAGGGGTGAGCTCGACCCTGTATCATGGAGCCCGTGCGTATCGGCATCGACGCCCGCAAGCTGCACGATTTCGGGATCGGCACGTATATCCGCAACCTCCTGCGGCAGCTGGCCCGCATCGACGCGCACACGGAATTCGTGCTGCTCTGTCGGCCAGAGGACTCCGCCACGCTCTCGGCGCTCGGTGACAACTTTCGCGCGGTCATCGAGACGGCCGGCAACTACTCCATCGCCGAACAGATCCGGGTGCCCATGGCCCTGCGTCGGGAGGGCGTGACGCTGTTCCACGCCCCGCACTACGTGCTGCCGCCGCTCGTCCGGTGCCGATCCGTCGTCACGATCCACGACTGCATTCACCTGATGTTCCCGCAGTATCTGCCCAACCGGATGGCGTTCACCTACGCGCGCGTGTCCATCGGCATGGCCTCCCGCCGGGCGACGCGGGTCCTCACAGTGTCGGAGAGCTCCAAGCGCGACATCCTCCGCTTCGTCGATATTCCGGCCGAGAAGATCGACGTCATCTACAACGCCTACGACGAGCGGTTCGGCATCGAGCCGCGCGAGGAGGACGTCGTCCGCGTGCGCGAACGCTATCAGCTGCAGGATCCGTTCGTTCTCTATGCCGGCAACGTGAAGCCCCACAAGAATCTCGAGCGGCTCATCGAGGCGTTCGACCTCGTGCGGGCCCGGGGGTTCGACCAGCTGAAGCTGGTCCTCATCGGGGACGAGATCTCCAAGTACGCCGCCCTGCGGCGCGCCGTGCATTCGCACCAGCTCCACAAGTACGTCAGGTTCCTCGGGTACCTGCCCGAAGCCACGCTGGCCGCGATGTACCGACTCGCCGGAGTGTTCGTGTTCCCCTCGCTCTACGAAGGGTTCGGGCTGCCACCGCTCGAGGCCATGGCCAGCGGCACGCCGGTCGTGACCTCCAACGTATCCTCGTTGCCCGAAGTGGCCGGGGGCGCCGCCATCCTGGTCGATCCGTACGATCCGGTCTCGAGTGCCGACGGCATCGCGCGCGTCTTGGGCGATCCGTCCCTCCAGGCAGAGCTTCGGCACAAAGGCCTCGCGCGCGCGAAGCAGTTCTCCTGGGAGGCGTCCGTTCGGCGCGTGCACGAAATCTACCAGGCGGTTGCCGACCGCGGCGCGGGAACCGGCGCCGCGCCGTGAGGGTCGCGCTCGTCCACGACTGGCTGACGGGCATGCGCGGCGGCGAGAAGGTGCTCGAAGTGCTCTGCGAACGATTCCCCGATGCAGAGCTCTTCACCCTGCTGCACGTGCCGGGGAGCGTGTCGCCCATCATCGAGCGTCGGACGCTGCATACATCTGCCCTGCAGTGGCTGCCCGGGGTCCGGCGCTACTACCGGGAGTGCCTGCCGCTCTTCCCGGCGCTCATCGAACGCTTCGATTTCAGCAGGTTCGACCTGGTGCTGAGCAGCAGTCACTGCGTGGCGAAGTCCGTGCTCGTGCCGCCCACCGCGGTGCACATCTGCTACTGTCACACCCCGATGCGGTATGCCTGGGACCAGTTCGATGCCTATTTCGGGCCGGCCCGGCTGGGCCGTCTGCCGAGCGCCCTCATGCGGCGGGTGATGGACCGGCTGGCCCGTTGGGACCAGGAGACGGCCAACCGCGTCGGACGGTATGTCACGAACTCTCAGCATGTTGCGGGGAGGATCCGCCGATACTATAATCGCGAGGCGACTGTGGTGTATCCGCCGGTCGATACCGATTTCTTCCACGCGGACCCGACGGACCGAGAACGCTATGCCCTTGTCGTCTCCGCGCTCGTTCCTTACAAACGCCTGGACTTGGCCATCGATGCCTGCCGTCTCGCTTCGCTGCCGCTTCGCATCGTTGGCGGGGGCCCCGACCGCGCGCGCCTCGAGCGGCGGGCCGGCCCCGACGTCCC
>JBEQUD010000244.1:0-2355 GCA_040349235.1 Acidobacteriota bacterium | reverse complement strand
CGGCTGCGGCAGCAGCGCACGCGACTGCGCGCAACGCTCGAAGGCTATCTGCGCGGCAGGGACGCGTCCAAGCACCTCCAAGAGCAGATCGTCACCGAACGCGGGGGGCGCGCGGTCCTGGTCGTCAAGGCCGAGCATCGCGGCTCGATCCCGGGCATCGTGCACGGCTCGTCGGCGAGCGGCGCAAGCCTGTTCCTCGAGCCGTTTGCCACCGTCGAGATCAGCAACGACATCGTCGGCCTCGAGGAGCGGGAGCAAGAGGAGGTCCTGCGCATCCTCCTCGCGCTCACCGATGCGTTCCGCGGCCGCAGCGAGGACGTCGAGCGAACGGTGGACGCGGCCGCCGCGCTGGACGTCATCCAGGCGCGGGCGGCATTCTCCACGTCCATCGACGGCGTCGAACCCGTGCTGTCGGCGGACGGGCGGTTCGAGCTGCGCGCCGCGCGCCATCCGCTGCTCAAGAACCCCGTCCCGGTCACCATCGCCGTCCTCCCGCCGTCGCGCGTGCTCCTCGTCACGGGCCCCAACACCGGCGGAAAGACAGTGGCCCTCAAGACCGCGGGATTGCTCGCGATGATGGCGCAGGCCGGGCTGTGGATCCCAGCCGCGGAGGGCTCGTGCCTGCCCGTCTTCCGGTCGCTCTTCGCCGATATCGGCGACGAGCAGTCCATCGAGGCCAGCCTCAGTACGTTTTCGGCGCACGTCGCCAATCTGGTCGCCATCGATCGCCACCTCGTGACGCCCGCGCTGGTGCTGTTCGACGAGGTCGGCTCCGGCACCGATCCGGTCGAAGGCGGGGCCCTCGGCGTGGCCGTCGTCGATTACTTCCAGCGGCGCGGGGCGACGCTCGTGGCCACGAGCCATTACGACGCGTTGAAGGCGTACGCGACGACCGCCCCGCACGTCACGAGCGCTGCGTTCGGGTTCGCGCCCGACACGTTTGCGCCGACATACCAGCTCGTCTACGGCACCCCGGGCCGCAGCCTGGCGCTCGAAATCGCGGCACGTCTTGGCCTCAATCCGTCGGTGATTGCCCGGGCGCGCGAAAATCTCAGCGCGCGCGAGACCGAGGTCGCGGCGCATCTGGCCAGCCTCGACCGCACGGCGCGGGCGCTCGACGAGGAACGCGAGCGCACCGCCCGGACGCGCGAGGCGCTCGACGCCGCGGCCCTTCGCGTCCGGCAGCGCGAAGAACAGCTCCGCCAGCGCGAGGACGCGTTCCGGCGCCGATCGAACGAAGAACTCGACGCGCAGGTCCGCAAGGCCCGCCGCGAGATTGATGCGGTCGTCGCGGACCTCAAGGTCCGGGCGAACGCGGTGGCGCGAGGCGCCGCCGAGCGTTCGATCACGACAGGCGAAGTGGGTGCCGTGCGGAGCCAGGCGCGCGCCGCGGTCGATCGGGCGGCGGGCCGCGCGGCCCTGCCCGTCGAAAACCTTCCCGCCCTGCCTGTGGCCGCCCCTGTCGTGGACGCTCGCGCGGCCACCGTCGGCGACCGCGTCATCCTCGAATCGTTCGGGCTCGAAGGCGTCGTCACCGCGCTCCACGGCGACATGGCCGACGTGGACGTGCGGGGCAAACGCATGCGGGCCGATCTTCGCGGCCTGCGGGTCGTCGGCGCCGCGCCGGCCGCGGCCCGCGTGCGCGTGAACGTCGAGTTCCAGCCACGCGAGGCAACCACCGCGGACCTGAACCTCGTGGGGTGTCGTGTGGACGAAGCGCTCGAGCGCGCCCAGCGGTTCCTCGACGAATCGCTGCTGACCGACCAGCACACCGTGCGCGTGATTCACGGATACGGCACCGGACAGCTCAAGCGCGCGCTCAGCGGGTTCCTGGAGCAGCACCCCCTCGTCGCGCACTTCGCGCTGGCGCCGCCCGAGCAGGGCGGCGGCGGGGTGACCCTCGTGGAGCTGAAGGCGTGAGCCTCTTTCCGCAGTCGTTCATCGACGACCTCCGCCTGCAGGCGAACATCGTGCAGGTCGTCCAGGAGTACGTCCCGCTCAAGCGGGCCGGCACGACCTATAAGGGGCTCTGCCCGTTCCATTCCGAGCGGACGCCGTCGTTTCAGGTGAATCCGGACAAGGGCTTCTTCTACTGTTTCGGCTGCCACGTCGGCGGCGACGTGTTCAAGTTCGTCGAGCTGCACGAGAAGGTGGCCTTCCCGGACGCCGTCAAGCTCCTCGCCCAGAAGTTCGGTGTGTCCCTTCCCAAACGGACCGAAGGCGGCGACGACGACCAACGGCGCGACGCGTCGCTCCGCGAAGCGCTGTTGAAGATGCACGAGGTGGCGGCGGCGTACTTCCGCGAACAGTTGGCCGCCCCGGGCGGCGCACGCGCGCGCCAGCAGCTGGCCGAGC
>JBEQUD010000182.1:0-13772 GCA_040349235.1 Acidobacteriota bacterium | reverse complement strand
ACGACGACGATGTACACGGGCAACGAGAACACGTTCTTCGCGACCGCCGCGCAGCGCCGCATCGCGTCGTATTTCAACCTGCGGCGCAACCTCAATCAGTGGAAGTCCTGGCTGGCGTCGCACGGGCCGATTCTGGTCGGTCTGAGCGTCGATCGCACCTGGGACAACGCCGCGAGCACAGGCGGCAACATCGATGTCTTCGTGCCGAACACCGTCCGTGGCGGCCACGCCGTCACGGTGGTCGGGTACACCTCGACGGGGCGGTTCATTGTTCGCAACAGCTGGGGCACGGGCTGGGGCGACGGTGGGTTCGGCTACGTGAGTCCCGCGTACATCGCCGCAGGCTTCTTCGACGAGTCCTACGGCGTCAGCCTGTGAAGGTCAGAACCCGATCTTGAGCCCGAGCTGCGCTTGGCGCGGCGCTCCGGCTTGCGTGTACTGCCCGAAAGTCGGGCTCGGGTTCGTCGGATACGCGCCGGTTCCGAAGACATTCTGGACGGCCGAGAAGTTGGTGCGGTTGAACAGGTTGAACACCTCCAACATCGGATCCAGGGTGAGGCCGTGCGACCGCCGAAAGCGCTTCGTGATGCGAACATCGACCGTGCACTCTGACGGCAACCGGCCGCTGTTGCGGGGGATGCTCGTCGAGGGATCGGACGGGACCAGCCGCGGCCGGTCCGGCGAGGGGCTGCCACCGTCGCCGTCGCCGTTGAGGTCGGCACCCGCGAGGATGTTGTAGGGCCGTCCGGAGGCGGCCGTCACCACGGCCGCGACCTGAAGTCCGCCAGGCGCGACGTACGACCCGCTCAGCACCAACCGGTGGCGTTGGTCCTGCACGGATGGTCCAAGTTCCCTCGACGGATCGAACCCCAGCGGGAGCCCGTTGGGGTTGGCAGGGTCGCGCCCCCGACCGTTGTTCTCGGGCAGGAACGCGCTCTGGAAGTCCGTCGAGCTGTCTTCAGCCTTCGACAGCGTGTAGCCAACGAGCAACTGCGAGCGTCCGTCGAACCGCTTCTCCAGGGACAACAAGAGACCGCGATACGTCGTCTCGCCGAATGACGTGTACTGCAGCACGGACGCGGACGTCCCCGCGATGCCGCCAAGGTCGGCCGGCCGGCGCCCGACACCGAGGGCGGGGACAAGTGGGTTGTAGTCGATCGTCCCCGTCTGGTCGAAGCCACGCACGTAGACGACGTTGGCCGAAAGCGTCCACTGGCCGGGCAGGGCGCGATCGACACCCACACTCACGTGATGGGCGTATGGCGTCTGCAACGCCGGGTCGGCCGTGATCGCGACGCTCGGATACGAGCCGCCCACCAGGGTGCGCGCCGCGGGCTCGGTCAGTTGGTGCCCAGGGGCCGCCCAGGCGGCGAACGCGCCAGGGGCCAGCAGAACCATCGTCCGCACACCCGCCGCGCCATCGACGTACTTCGAGATGCCGTACACCGACGAGATCACGTTGTCGTAGTAGATGCCGTAGGCGGCGCGGACCGTCGCGCGATCGCTTGCGCGCGGCCTCCACGCGACGCTGACGCGCGGCGCGATGTTGTCGTTGTCCGACGGGAACGCGTACGTGCCTGGGTAACCCGCGGGGTGCAACGACGTCGCCGGCCAGAACTGCTTCTGATAGCGAACGCCGAGTGCCAGGGTCGTGTCGGGGCGCACGCGCCACTCGTCCTGCGCGAACAGCGAGAGGTCCGCCGTGTCGTACGCCGCGCCGGAAAAGCCATACCCCTGCACGTAGGCCAGCGGCAGTCCGAGCGCGACCTCCTGGATGCCCGAGAGGGGGACGGGGGCCTGCCCCGGAATGAGGGGCAGGGCGGCGTTCTGGAAGATGTAGCGGCCGCCGAAGTACAAGGGCAGGGACTGCCGACGGCCCTGGATGTAGCTGATGTCGAACCCGGCGCGAACTTGATGATTGGCCCGATACAAGCCCGCGGTGTCAACGAACTGGTACCGTGTGTTGTCCCGAAGGCTGGGCGTGAACCGCTGGCGGCCAACGCTCGCCACGCCGGCGATGTCCAGCGTCGGCCCTCCCTGGCCCTCCCCGTCGCAGGCCAAACCGCAGGCCGGGTCGAGCGATCGCACCGTCTGATTCCGCATCGCGACCTGCCCGCGCAGCTCGTTGACCGCGCGCTGGGACAGCACGTAGGTGTGGGCCACCGCCGCGCCGACGTCGGTGCTGTCAATCGCGGCGGCACGGCTGCGCGCGACCAGGCCGCCGAACGGTTCCACGTTCTCGTTCACCTCGGTGGCGGCGTTGACGCGCACCATCAGATTCTGGCGCGGGGTGACCTGCGCATCGACCCGTCCCATGGCCTGGTTCGCCACAACGGCGTAGGGCACGTTGCCCGTGTCCACGGGAAATCCGGCGTTGCGAAGAATCTGCGCGGGCGTGCCGAGCGCCACGCGTGGATCGAGCGGATGCACGACGACCGTGTGGTCGTCGATGTTCACGAAGTTGCTGGCCAGCGTGTCGAGCCGTTCGAACGAGCCGAAGAAGAACGCGCGATCCTTCCTGAGCGGTCCGCCGAGGGTCGCGCCGAACTGCTTCTGGCGGAACGGCGCTTTCGGCTGGTCGGCGGCCTGCCCGGACGGGGTGAGGCGCTCGAAGTAGCCCTTCCCGTTGAGGGCGTCGTCCCGGAAGAAGCCGAAGGCGTTACCCGCAACGGCGTTGGCGCCGCTTTTCGTCACGACGTTCACGACCCCGCCCGATGCCTTGCCGAACTCCGCAGAGAAGGCAGTGGTCAGGACCTGGAACTCCTTGACGGCTTCCTGGCTGAACGCGGCGCGGACGCTCCCGACGGTCTCGTCGTTGTTGTCGAGCCCATCGATCGTGATGTTGTTCGACCGCGCCCGCTGGCCGGCGAAGCTCAGGCCGGAGGTGCGTGAGGCCCCCTGTTGGGGTGTGGCGTCCGGCGATACACCCGGGGTCAGCAAGGAGAACGCGATGAAGTTGCGTCCGTTGGTCGGCAGCGCATCGACGCGCGTCTGCGGCAGGACCGCGGCCGCGCCCGCTGTGGGCATGCTCGTGGCTGTCCCCACGACATCCGCGTGGTCCGTCCACGGAGTCACGGTCAGCGCGATGTCCACCTCGACGCTGCCGCCCAGCGGAAGCGCGATGTCTGCCAGCGTCCTCGGCGCAAATCCGGCTCGCTCCACGTGGAGGGTGTAGACGCCGATGGGCAGCGCCGCGATGGTGAAACGGCCCGTGCCCTCGCTGGTAACGGTCCGCGTCAACCCGGTGTCCTGCGCCAGGGCGGTGATACGGGCGGCGGGCAGCCCCCCGGAGGTCTCGTCATGGACCGTACCGGCCAGGTTCGCGGTCGTCGCGTGGCTCTGCGCCATCAGCGGCGCGGCACGGGCCGAGGGGAGAACAAGCACCGCACAGAGCAGAGCGCAGCGGAACATCATCGGTCGTGTCGCCTCCGTGGATCGCGCGAGGTCAGCCAGTCCTCCACGACCCTGCGAAGTCCCTCGTAGTGCGTCCGGGTCGGCAACGCAGGGTCGGCATGGTTCGCACCCCGGCGGAAGGCCGAGATAGCCACGTAGACGCGACGCCTCGCCTCGTTGATGTCGCCGAGTGGGCGGTGGGCGGTAATGCCGTGCCACGGGTTGAACGACTGGCGCTCCCCGAAGGCCACCATCTGGCTCGTCGCCTCCGCAACGGCCTTCGGCATGCCGGGCGCCGGCCAGAACGCCTGGCTCGGGATCCGCAGCGTCGCCACTCGCTCGAAGGGCGCCCGCCGCTCACTCCACGGGACCGAGGCGTCGTCGATGGGCATCGTCCGGTCCTGGCCCTGGCGGCGACGTTGGACGAGGATCTCGAACGACGCGTGGTTGTCGGCCAGGAAGGTCGCCAGCGCCTGCCGCAGCAGATTGCGCGGGGCGAGGAGCTGCGGGCGCCGGTCGGCAACCACGGCCGGGACGAGATTCGCCGCCAGCACCTTCAGCAGGAATCCGCCGTAGCCCGGCAGCGATTTCGCGAGCTCGGACGTGAGACACGGCCGCGCCTGGAGCTTTACTACGTTGGGGCGGCCCTGGTCGTCTTCGCCGAGCTGGTACGGCGTCTGGCTGAAATACGGGATGGCGAGCGGGCTCCTGACGACACGGAACAGGCTGCGGCCCAAGGCGAGCAGCCCGCGCCACAGACGATTCTTGACGAAGAACGCGACGATGGCCCTTCCGCCCTGCTTCGCCGCGACGGTGAACTGCGTGTAGTCGCAGCGCCTGGTATCGGGCAGGAAGAACGCGCTGTGGGTCGCGAACAGAAAATCCTGCGTGTCCAGGTCGCCCGGGGACAAAGACGCCGGCAGGAGCCTGTCCGTGCCCTCCACCTCCAGCACCTTGATCGCCATGCCGCGCGTGTCGAACTCGAGGTCGTGCTGGTCGCCGAACGCGTTCGAGAACCGCACCCACGCCAGGTATTCCTTCCCGGGCTCCGCGAACACGCCGCGGCGCAACTCGGGCGCCACCTGGTCGTCCACACGAAGGACGGCCTGCACGCATCCGTGCATCTTCGGGTGCGCATCGCGCTTGATGTGGGGCGGTGAGTGTTCGGCAACGAGCTGCCCCTCGATCGTCCCCACGAGCGCGTCGAGGTCCGTGCCTCCCCGCGCGGCCGCCTCCATCATGGCGCGAGCTCCGCCAGACACTGCAGGGCCCTCAACCCAGGCAGAAAGAAGTAGCCGCCCCCCTTGACCGTCACGAATCGGGGGAGGCCGCTGACACACGCCGGGCCGTGGGCACCGGGGATGGTGAACGCCCCGTCGATCGTCGCGCCCGCGCGGTCGCCGATCAGCGGGTCGCGCTCCTGCCGGAGCCCGGCGAAGGCCGAGCTATTGACCCAGTTCTGCATGACGAACTCGAACTGCCGCTCGATATCCGCGTTGAGGCCGACAAAGCAGAGGCCGCGTTCCTGCCCGTCGTCCGCGCGGGGATCGTCGAGTCTGGTGCCGTACGATCGCCCGCGACGCAGCATGCGGCGGCGGTTCAACGAGACCGCCGGCGCCGCAGGGACATTGTTGTTGGCGAACCCGTCGCGCGGATTCGCACGCCGGATGTGCGCACCGATAGGACACGCCTGGCCGTACGGATCGTCCGAGAAGCCGAATTCGTTGTCGTCGCGGTTGGCGCCGGGCACCAGGGGCGTACCGTCGGGGCGCCGTCCGACGATCTTCGCCGCCAGGTGTTCCGCCGCGACCGAATCGTCGTGTCCGTTCGTCTGCGTGCGTGCGTACACCGCGTTCCAGAACTCCGCGACGTGCTGTGCGATTTGCCGGAAGACCAGATACGACCCATTCAGCCCGAATGTGGGGCAACGCCGCAGCGCCGGCACCGGCGCGACCGCGCCGTCTGCGTTGGGATAGCCGCACACGATCTCGCCAAGTGCGGTCAGGTGCGCCGATTCAGGGAACCGCTCGGCGTCGTCGCTGCCTGTGAGGATGGGCTGCGAGATTCCGTCAACGAAGCCAAAGTGCTCGCGCTCCCGGGCGATCGCGATCGGCAGCGCGAACACGGCGCTGATGCGGCCCGCGGCGTCCTTGGGAGGACCCACTTCGAGAATCGCGGCGTCGAGCGACGCGGCGTCCTCGGCGAAGACCATCAGAAGTAGGTGGACCTGTGGCTGCCCCTGAGGGGCGCCCCAGCTCCAGCGGTCGGGGGCGCTCGGGCCCGTGTCGCCGAGCACGCGCGAGCGATGCGCGCGGCCGGCGATGCCCTCCACGAAGGGGACGGCGAATTCCTCGAGCGCGTCCTCGCCGCCGCAGAGCACGGCCAGGCCAGCAGCCGTGAACGCGACGTTGACGTTGTGCCGGGTCTTCTTGCCGCGGTATTTCAACGCGGGCGTCACGTGTCCCCCACCGACCAGCCCCTTCAGCCACGCGGCCGTGGCGACCCTGTCGTGAATCGTGAACAGGAGATACGCGGCCCGATCGAGGTGTGGATAGGCGCTGAGGACGAGGCCCTGCATGTCGTCCCACCGAGGGAGTCGGGCGTCAGTCGATGCGGGCATGGGAGAGATCCGCAAGTGTCTTGGGCGCCGCCCCGAACCGCCGCAGCGCACGCGCCATCGTGCCCTCGTCGGCGCCTGGCACGAGCGCCTGCCGGATGTGCTCGTTGTTCCAGGTCTGCCGCACGGTCAGGCCCGGATAGGCGCGATACCAGACCGATGTGCGCACCATGGTCGTGCGCGCGTAGTCCTTGAACCGCCCGAGGTCCGACGTGCCTGGATTGTGGAACCCCTGCCCCCAAATCTTCTGGATGCCGCCGCCGAGCTCGGCGCCGAAATCGTCCAGGTACGTGTTCCAACTGAGGTCGTAGTTCGAGAGGAAGAGGAAGTTGTGGTCGTCGATGAGCACCCATTGGGCGAAATGGACCGTCAGGATGCCGAACAGCTTGCCCTTGTAGAAATCCGGCAGCACCGCACGGAAGAAAAACGCGTTCAGGATCCAGAGGAAGCTCTTGAGCACCACCGGCCGATACCAGCGGTCCCGCTTGAGCGAGACCACGGCCGCCATGTGGTTCTGCACGTCCCGATCCTCCTGATCGACCAGTGTCGCAAGGTGCGCGCGCGCCAGCCGGAACGGATCGCCGTCGGGCGAGGGCACCGGCAACGACCAGAGCGCGAAGAACGTCACGACGACGAGGAACGCGAGGAGCCAGGCTGGAGAATGAAGGCACAGCGCGCCGCCCACCACCACGAATCCCGCGAGCGCCGCCACGGGCACGACCGCGGCCGCGCGCCCGCTCCATCCGCGCAAGCGACCGTCGGTGCCGTCCGTCGGCCAACCAGCGAGGACGGTGAGCCACGCGCCTTCGGCGCCGTAGAACAGCGCCAACGCGAACGTCAGACGCCAGGGGTACGGGGCGAAGCGGCACAGCGGCAGCCACGCCGCCGCCCACGCGATGAAGAACCAGCGCCAGTTCCACAGCCAGAAGCCCGCTCGATCGACCACCGCCTCGACCGCATCCGCAAACTCGCCCGCGCGGGACACGAGCGCGGGCAGAAGGGCGCCCGCCGCCGCGGCAGTCGTGGAGACATGGTCACGCCGACGGTAGGCGATCCACGCCTTGACAACCAGCGGGACGGCAAGGAGCACGGCGCCCACAGCCGCCCACGGCCGCACATGGGGCAGGAACATCTTGACCAGGATCGTTGCCGTGAACAGGCCAGCGCTACCCGCGACCCAGCGCCTGGCGGGGGCGCGGAGTTCCGGGCTCGACGTGGACCACAGCCAGTAGCCGAATGCGAGGCCGAGAAGGACCTCGCCCAGCGCGAGCACGCCCCGGGCGGCGGCGAGCGCAATCGCGATGACGACCGGGCGGGTCCCGTGCTCGGAGACGTCCTGCCAATGGGGAAGCGATGGCACAAGCCACGCGGCCACCGCGCCAAGGAGACAGACCACCCACGGCTTGACGGCCTCCCATCCCCAGTACTCGTGGACGGCCGTCGGCGCCGCGGCCAGTATGCCAGGCAAAGTGTCCGGGGTCATGCGCTGTACCGTCTCGTCGAGCGCGGATCGCAAGTCGCGGTCGTATTGGATGGACGGCACGGATCGGTACGGCGTGCCGACGTGGTACAGCTGCGGCCGGACGCGCCTTGCGCGCAGATACTCGTACCGCTGCTGCCGCAGCTGCTGCTCGTCACCATCGGCGACGGCTTCCGGGTAGCCGTCGCAGCACTGGTACACCGGGTCGATCGCGCTGGATCGCAGGCGGACCAATTCCCGGAGCAGGTCGTCCGCCGAACCGTCCACACTGCATTCGAGGACGAGCTTGGACATCGGCAGCTCCAGTGTGTCCTTGCTGAACAGCACGAAGCTGGCAAAGTGCACCGCAGGGAAGACGCCAAAGAGGGCGTCGGGGTCCTGCGCGATAGCGTCGAGCAGGGCTTCCAGGCGCGTTTCTTTCCCAGGCGTGACGTCCGTGATGACGGTGAACACACTGTGCCGCGCCGGCCGGGTCATCGGCTGAGCCCCATGCGGCGCAGTTCGGCGCCGTGACGCGGATCGGCGTGGAGGTTCTCGATAATCGGCGAGAAGTAGTTGAAGGGTGAGGCCCCGTCCTCGTGCGCCCGTGCCTGCCACTCGAAGGCGCGATCGAGGTCGTTGATGCCGGCGTAGAGGTAGGTGAAGCAGTGCGGCGGCACATACCGCGTCGTGGTGAGCCGCTCGAGTTCTTCGCGAAGCGCCTGCACACGAACCTGGTCGCCGACCCGGCCGTACAGGTTGCCGAGCAGCCCCAAGTAGAACGGTGCGCGCCCCGACATGGCGACCGCCTGCTCCAGCAGTTCGATCGCCTCGGCCAACCGGCCCTGCTGGGCGCGGCACATCCCCATGACGTAGATCGCGATGATGAACTGCGGATCGATTTCGAGCGAGCGCCGGCATTCGACGACGGCGTCCTCGTAGCGCCTGGCGAGGAACAGCGTATACGCCACCCCGCTGTTGACGAGCGGCGAAAGGGGATCCATCTCCTGGGCGGCCCGTGCGTGCATCACGCCTGCGGAGCCATCGTTCAAGAGGACGGTCAACCATGAGAGGTAGACCCTCGCGAGCGCCTGGCTGGGGTCGAGTTCCAGCGCGCGCTTGAATTCGCGCTCGGCTTCGGGCCAGTTCCAGTCATGCCCCAGGCGGATCAGCGCCAGCGAGGTGTGCGCCTCGGGCAGGTCCGGGGCGATGGCCAGCGCCCGTTCGACCGCGGCAGCCGCCGCCACGAACGCCGCGCGCGGCGGCTGCAGCGAGTAGAACCCGATGAACACGTAGGCATCGGCCAGGCCGGCGTGCGCCACGGCGTAGCCCGCATCTTCGTCGATGGCCTGCTGGAACTGCTCCAGGGCTGTCGTCAATCCCCCGTGGTACCGGCGGCTCCAGTAGAACCGCCCCTTCAAGTACGCGTGATGCGCCCGCGGATTGTCGGTGTGCCAGCGAACCAGGGGCTGCCGCGGGAATGCAGACAGCGTGATCTGGAGGCGATCGAGCACGCTCCGGGCAATTTCGTCCTGCACGGCGAAGACATCCGACATCTGCCGGTCGTACCCCTCCGACCAGAGGTGGCAGCCGTCCGCCGCGCTCACGAGCTGGGCCGTGATGCGCAGCCGGTCCCCGGCTTTACGGACCGTTCCTTCGAGCACGGCCTGCACGTCGAGCTGCCGGCAGATGCTCCGGATGTCCGCGTCGGCCTGCTTGAGGGTGAAGGACGAGGTTCTCGAAGCGACGCGCAGCCCCGGAATCTTGCCGAGCCCCATGAGGAGTTCCTCGGCCAGGCCATTGCAGAAGTACTCGATGCCCTGGTCCGGTCCGAGGTTGACGAAGGGGAGCACGGCGATCGACGGCGTGCCGGCGCGTCGGGTGGTCGCCTGACCGCCGGATGCCGGCGCCGGCGTCGCGTCCAGTTCGAGCACGCTCAACAAGTCCTGCTGCATGGCGCCCACGCTCCGGTAGCGGCGCGCCGGGTCGTGCTCGAGCGCGCGCTCCACGACGCGCGTGAACGCGGCCGGCAGGTCAGGACGGTAATCGGCCAGCGGCGTCAGACGCCCGTGGGCCTGCGCGGCACCGACCGCTTCGAGCGTCTCCCCCTCGAATGGATACCGCAGGGTCACGAGGTGGTACAGGAAGACCCCGAGGCTGTAGATTTCGCTCGCGATGGTGGCGGGGGCGCCTCCGAGCACCTCGGGAGCGAGATAGAGCGGGGTGCCGATCGCCCGACGGGGCGTGCCCGCGCGCGCGACGCGCACCTCGCCCGCCCCGAAATCCATGAGCACGATGCGGCCGCCAGCTTCGCGCATCACGTTCTGCGGCTTGATGTCACGGTGCAGGAGCCCCGCCTTGTGCACGGCCGCGACCGCCCGGCACAAATCAATCCCCATGAGCGCGGCCTCGCGTGCACCGAGGACGCCTCGAGTCGCGAGGCTCTGCCTGACCGTGACGCCGTCCACCAGCTCCATGCGCACGCCTGCGGTGCCGTCGATCTCGTCTACCCCATACACGGCGACGACGTTCGGGTGTCGCACCTGGGCCAACAGCCGCGCCTCCTGAATCGAGGCCTCCGATGACCCACGAAGAATCTTCAGCGCGACTTCCCGCTCGAGCGCCGGATCCCAGGCGCGGTAGACGACCCCGTAGCTGCCTTTGCCGAGCTCCTGGCGGAGCTCGAGTGGCCCCCACGCCTGGGGCTCGGTCGCGTCTGCTGCCAGGCCGTGCCGAAGGGCCGGTGCACGCGTCGGCTCGCCGGGCGCCGGGGTATCGTCGCCGACCGAACGATGGAGATCCGCCACCTCGTCCAGGACGCGAAGGGAGCGGAGCAACGCGCGGTCGTCGTCGCTCTCGGCGCAGGCGTCGAGCCCGTTCCAATCGACGGGCTCGCCGTCCGCGATGTTCTGAAGGGCGGTCTCGATGAGCGGGTCAGGAAGCATGGCGCATTTCGTCCGCCAGCCGCCGCATCGCACGCATCACGGCCATCCGGGCGGCCGCATCCGAAGGTTTGTTCACAGCCGCGGCCAGTTCGGCGTAGCTGTACTGCAGCTCGATACGGCCGATGATGACCTCGCGGTCCGCCGCGCTCAGCCGCTGGAGCGCCGCGTCATAGCGGTCCATGTTCTCGGCGCCAATGGCCTTCTCGAGCGGCGAGGTTTCGTGCACGGCGAGGTGCTCGGGAAATTCAGCCCGCTCGGGCCGGCGCCGCTGCTGCCGCATGACGTCGCGAATGCGATTGACGACGGCTTGACGGAGGTAGGCCTGGAGGGCGCCTTCGTGGCGGGCTTCAAACGTGTCCAGCCGGCGCACCGCGGCGAACACGGCCTCCTGGACGAGATCCGCCGTTTCGAGCATCCCACGCGCGGATTGGGGGAGACGCCCGCGTGCCCACCGCCGCATGGCCGGCATGCAGCGTCGAAACAAGCGGTCGAGCGCCAGCTGATCCCCCTGCTTGGCAAGATCCAGCAGTGCGCTCGTTGCTTCAGCGTCCTGATGTGCCCCCGGGCGCCGACCGTCGTGAGCCTGTCGGCTGTCCATACCTGGCTGTCCGCAGATGGGAAGCTCTGGCCGGCATTTTACCCACGGTGGGCCCCTGGACGAAGCGAATAGTGGTCGCGTTGACGGAGGTGCGACAGGTTCGGAGGCCGGACATCGATCTCAGACCAATCCGTCGCTTCCCTGCCTGTTCATTTTGACGTGTCCCGTCGTTCTAGATCGTAGGGCCGGTTGGATCCGGCCCACACCAAGGAGACGACGTCCCGTGCACGATCGAGAGACGGCCCAGCGAGAATTTCAGACCGCGGTCTTGAAGGCATACCAAGACTTGTTCAAAGCCTGCCTGGACACGCCAGGGGACCCGTACGCGGAGCGACTCGCCCGCGACATCTTCCGCCACAAGATCCACCGCGCGGCGGATGTCAGGAGGAAGGCCGTGAGCAGGCCGACGAATCAGCCGCAACGGTGCAAGCCTGAACCGACCGGCGATGACGCCTCCCGATAGCCAAGGTGTGAGCGACAGCGTTCGAACGCAAGCGCGACGTCCCGGCGCGCGGCGCAGCCGGGGCCCCCTGGGGCGCGGGATGCTGGCCTCAGTGGGCCGGTGCGGCGCCGACCCACGCGGCGAAGGCCTGCCAGTCCGGGTCCGCCTTGGACGCGAACTGGTGCCCGCCGCTGTGCTCCCACACCAGGTCGCCGCCGGCGAGCGGCGACAGCGGACGCAGCAGCAGCTTGCTGTTGGCCGGGTCGCCGTGATTGACGACCATCGTCGAAACCTTCTCGAAGTTCTGGCGCGTCTGCTCTTCCGTCCAGGTCGTGCTGCCGGGCGATAGCGGCACCAGATACTGCGGGCCGTTCCCCGTGCCATGGCACGAGTAACAGCGCGCGTGGCCCGGCCGGTCCTTCAGGAAGACGGGCTGGATGCGCGTCCTGAACACCTCGTAGTCGAGGGGCTGTGCGGCCTTGGCGGCTTCCTGGCCCGCGGGTGCGGCGCCCAGGCGCGCCATGCCCGCAACGGCCGCGACGGCCACCACCACCGCGGCCATGCCCTTCCAGCTGATTCTCACCATCACACGTCGCCCCTCCAAGGGCGCCCCTCCCAGGGCCACCACCGACGAAACCGCGCGGCCTCAGTGCCCCGCATACAGTGTGATCCGGCTCGGCTCTTCACCCACCGGGATACGGTCCAGCACCTGCAGTGTTTGCACGTCTACGACCGAGACGGACCTGTCGAGCGCGTTGACGACGTAGGCCCGCTTGCTGTCCGGCGTGAACGCAAACCAGTTGGGCGAGCCGCTGAGCGGCTCGTGCCCCGGCACGGCGACTCGGGGCAGGCGGACGCGGCCGAGGAGCTTGAGGTCGGGCAACGAATAGACGAACGCGGCCGCGTCGGGCTTGCTACCGGCCCAAATCGTCTTGCCGTCGGGGGCGATCGCGAGGCCGTGGCCCGACATGCTCGTCTTGAGCGCGGGCTCGTCGCTCGGCAGCGTAATCCGGGCCACTTCCTCGTGCGTGGCGAAATCGATGACGGCGAAGCCGCGCATCTTGTTCAACTGGATGAACACCCGGCGCGCCGAGCCGTCGGGGTTCGACTCGATGGTCGGCACCTGCGTCCCCATGTCGAACTTGTGCTCCCAGGCGATGGTCTGGGTCTGCAGGTCCACGACGGTCATCACGGGCTGGCCTTCCGCCGTGAAGATGGCGTACTTGCTGTCGTTGGTAATGACCACGTCGTGCTGCTTGGTGGGGGTCGGGATGCTCTTGGCCAGTTCCAGCGTGTGGGCGTCCACGATGTCGATGGACCCCGGGTTCTGGGCGTTGCAGACCAGCACCCACTTGCCGTCCTTGCTGGCCGCCACGTCGTGCGAGTGGCCGGTGACGGGGATGTCCTTGATCTTCTTGCCCGTCTGGCGATCCACCACCGTCAGGACCTTCTCGGCCCACTGCGACACGTAGATGCGCTTGCCGTCGGGCGATACGGCCACGGACTCGGGCACCTGGATGCCGTCGATGGTCTGCACCACCTTGTTCGTCGCCGGGTCGATGACCGACACGGAGGTGCCGCCCGTGTTCGCCACGTAGAAACGCGTCGGGCCCTCTGCCGAGACGGGCATGGCCAGCAGCAGGCAGGCAAGGCCCAGGTACGCGCTCCAGCACAGAAATCGTTTGCTCATAATTGTGACCTTCATGGCGGTAGTCGCGTCGCCGCCCGCGGAGAGGTTACCGAGGCGCCGCGCACCCGTCAAGCACCTGGCTAGAGGCTCAAATGGTCGAGCCGTCCCGTGCTGTCGCCCATCTGGTCCGTCTTGACGTCCATCTGGTCGAGCATGGTGAGGTAGAGGTTCGTCATCGGGGTCGCCTCCGGCAGCACGACGTGGCGTCCCGTCTTCAGGCTTCCGTTACCCCGCCCGAACACGGCGATGGGCAGGTTCTCGTGCAGGTGCTTGTTGCTGTCGCTCAGGCCGCTGCCGTACAGCACCAGGCTGTGGTCGAGCAGGGACCCGTCGCCGTCGGCGGATGCCTTCAACTTGCCGATGAACTGGCCGACGATGCGCGTGTGGTACTGGTTGATCTTCGACAGCTTCTCGAGCGCGTCCGGCCGGTTGCCGTGATGGGACAGCGGGTGGTGGCCGTCCGGGACGCCGACCTCGTTGTACGTGCGAAGGCTGCCTTCGCGCCCGAGGACGAGCGTCACGACGCGCGTCACGTCCGCCTGAAACGCCGCGGCGGCCAGATCCAGCATGATCTTCGCGTAGGCTGCATATTCGAACGGCACGCCGTCCGGCTTCTCGCAGTCCGGGG
>JBEQUD010000179.1:0-7079 GCA_040349235.1 Acidobacteriota bacterium | reverse complement strand
GGATTGGCGCTGTCGTCCTGCTGGCGTCCTCGGTGCCCGCAGAGGAGCGCCACGAGGCCGACCGCCGTGTGGCCGCGTTGGTGCAGGCCCCTGCCGTCAAGGCGGCCCTGGCCGCGGCCCGGGCCGGCGAAGCGCAGACGATCGACACGCAGGTTCGCCTCTCGGAGATTCCGGCCCCACCGTTCCACGAAGGCGCACGCGCGGAGGAGATGAGGCGCCTTTTCGGGGAACTCGGGCTGGCCCATGTGCGTATCGACAAGGTCGGCAACGTCATCGGCGAGCGGCCCGGCGCCGCCCCGCACCCGCATGTCGTCATCGCGGCGCACCTCGACACCGTGTTTCCGGCGGGCACGAACCTCACGGTGCGGCGGGACGGCACCCGCCTCTATGGGCCGGGGATCGGGGACGACAGTCGCGGGCTCGCCGTGCTCACAGGCATCGTCCGCGCGCTGAACGCCGGGCACGTGCGGACGACCGGAACGCTGTCGTTCGTGGCCGACGTCGGCGAGGAGGGCCTGGGCGACCTTCGAGGCATTCGCACGCTCTTCGACGACACGCTCAAGGGCACCGTGGACCGTTTCGTCACGATCGACGGCACGGGGCTCGGCATCGCGCGGACGTTTGTCGGCAGCGAGCGCTACCGCATCACGTTTCGCGGCCCGGGCGGCCACAGCTTTGCGGCCTTCGGCACGCCGAATCCCGTAAACGCCCTGGGACGCGCCATTGCGGCCGTCGCCGGGTTCGCGGTGCCGCCCGGCACGCTGACGACGTTCAATGTCGGGCGGGTCGGAGGCGGCACGGCCGTGAACGCCATTCCGGCCGAGGCCTGGATGGAAGTTGACCTGCGATCGCTCGACGGCGCGGCGCTCCGTTCACTCGATCGATCGCTGGCCCAGGCGGTCGCCTCGGCGCTGGCGGCCGAGAACGCGCGAGCGGGAAGGGGAGGGGCGCTAACGGTGTCCCGTGTGCTGGCGGGGCGCCGGCCCGGGGGGGCCGTTCCCGAGGGGGCGCTCATCGTGCAACTGGCCGCGGCCGCCACACGCGCCATCGGGGAGTTTCCCGCCGAAGTGACCAGTTCGAGCGACGCGAACTATCCGGCGAGCCTGGGGATTCCGTCGCTCGAAATCGGCGGCGGGGGGCGCGGCCTGGACGCCCACGCCCCGACAGAGGCGTTCGACACCGCCAACGCGTGGCTCGGCACCCAACGCGCGCTGCTCCTGGCGGTCGCGCTCGCGGAGAAGTAGCCCGCTGCCTAGCCGCGCTGCATCTGGGTGAATCGCGCGAGATCCGCGGCGCGCTGCCGAGCGGCCGCCCGCCGCGCGACGAGCACGCGGACCAGAAAGAGGGCGTGCGCCGCGCCCAAGGCGGTCCACTCGGCTCGGACGGCGCCGGCGCCAAGCACCGGTACCACATTGCACGCGGCTGCAACGGCGAACCAGGCCGAGAAGAGCGGGTCGAGGCGCGTCCCCCGGGGTGGTGTGCCGAAGGCCATCGCGGCGTGTTCCCATTCGTCCGCGTGGAACACCTGGAGGTAGCGCCCGATGCGCTCGACGCCCACGTGCAGGGCGAAGACCGCTTCGAACCCGCTCGCCAGGACGACGAGCGGCACGAGGGCCAGCGCGGGCAGTCCCTCGATGGCCATCACCGCCAGCACCAGCACGCCCCACACCGACATCGTCGCCACGAACAGCCACACTCTCGCCGTGCCGCGTTCGCGGATCGTGGCGCGCAGGGCGCGGAATTCTTCGAGGTCCCGCGCGGTCGGTAAACTATTGTTCATGGATCGCTACGCGCCGGCGCGGATCCGCCGATACACTGGGTGAAGGAGCGGCGGATTCCTGGCGCAATTCCCTTGCAGTATTGTAATTAGCTGCCATAGAATTCCGTCACATTCTCGACAGAATCCTCCAGATACTCGGATGAACCAGACGTTGACGGGAAAACCATTTCGCTGGATAGGTTCCGTGGCGATTGCCGCATGCGTCGGCGTGGTCGGCACGCCGGTCGAGGCGCGTGCAGCCCGGCCGCACGCGCGCCGCACGGCGGTCCACTCGAACGCGAGGGCCGTCCGGCGGGCGGCCTCGTCGCGGCCGACATCCAAGCCGACACTGTCCCAGCCCACACTCTCCCAGCCGACGGATGTCGCGCCGAGCACCCGGTATTCGGCGTCGCGGTCCCAGACGCGCCGGTCCATTCTGGTCCGCGCCCGCGCCGTCGCCATGGCGCGCGAGATGGCGGCCACCGTGCTGCCGCGCTACAAGACGGATCCGAACGGCGAGCTGGTGCCCGACCTGCGCGCCGCCGCCGCCATCATCTACGACACCCAGACCAATCAGGTGCTGTGGGAAGAGAACTCTCAGGCCCTCCGCTCGATCGCCAGCATCACCAAGGTGATGACGGCCACGGTGTTCCTCGAGAACAATCCCGACCTGATGCAGCCGGTGACCGTCGCCCGGAGCGACGTGTACCAGGCGTCCACGACGCACCTGCGCGCCAACGACCAGGTGACGGCGGACGACCTGCTGCACCTGCTCCTTATCGCGTCGGACAATGCGGCCGCACGGGCCCTTGCCCGCATCTCGCCCTTCGGCTCGACGGCGTTCGTCGCGCGGATGAACGAAAAGGCCGCCGAGCTCGGCCTGCAGAGCACGCGGTACGTGGATCCCTCGGGCCTGCTCTCGGACAACATGTCGTCCGCGTACGACATGGCCCGGCTCATCACGCTCGCGTCGAACGACGAGCGCATCGCGTCCATCATGCGGACGCCGGAATACACCGTGTTCACGGCGCGGCACAAGGCGATTACGTTCCGCAGCACGAACCACCTGCTCGGCCGCTCGGACGTCGATGTCCGCGCGGGCAAGACCGGCTTCATCTCCAAGTCGGGGTACTGCCTCGCCACCCTCCTGCGGATGCCGGAGGGGCGTGGCCAGTTTGCCGTCGTGGTGCTCGGCGCCCGGTCCAACGCCGGTCGCTTCCTCGAGACGCGCAATCTCTTCGACTGGCTCTCGACGAAAGCCACCACCCTCTTCCATGCGACGGCGGCGCCGGCGCAGGACGCCCAGCTCACGCAAATCCCGTAAGGCCCGAGTCCCTAACCCGTGTAGCCTCGCTGCATCGCCGCCGCGTCCAGCGGCAGCGTGGCGATGGCGTCCACGGCGACCATGACCGGCCGCGCCGCGTGCCGCGCATCGTAGGCCTTCAGATATCGCCGGCAGACGTCGCACGCGTAGACCCGGTAGCGGCCGTCCCGCGAGGCGAACGACGTGATCCGGCTCCGCTCGTCGTTGGCACAGAACGGGCAAGTCAGCGGCGCAAAGGGCCACTGCGCCAGGCATCGCCCGCAGATGAGATGACGCTCGGCCGTCGGGGCGATGACCGCAAAGTCCGGTTCCCACCCGCAGAACGGGCAATGGCCGCGCTGCCACGGGGCCAGGTCCGTCCGTTGGACGAGCGATTCGGCGCAGCGCGCGAGGAACGGCCGGAGGGCGAGGACCAGCACCTGCTCGAGGCTGGCCGGCGCCCCGGGCGGGAGGCGATCGCCGTCGGTCGGCCCGTCCACCCCGGACGAGGCCGCATACCAGCGCCGCACAATCGGCTCGAGCGTATTCGCCTCGCGGCCCAGCGTCACAATGCTGTCCTGCTCCTGCGCGTCGATGACGTCGTAGCGCCGAAGGATGTCGGCGGTCTGTCGGAACGTCAGCCGGAAGTCCGTCCACTCGAGCGGGATGTCGCCGAAACGCACCAGGGGGCGGCCGGCGTCCTGTTGTGCGCGCGCCCAGGCCGCATCGACCTGAATCCACGGCAGCGGGACGCGCGATTGCACCCGGCGCTGCATATCCACCAGGGCCAGCTGCATATCAACGGCGTCCGCGAGATCGGGCTGATCGATTTTGAGCTGTTTCAGCTCGACGACATCGCGCGGGTCCGCGCGCGGGGCTCGGACGGGACGATCGGACATCTGCGCATTGTAGGGCAGCCCCTCGGAAAACGCAGGTGATGTAGCATGACGCCACCGGCGCCGCCATGCCAGACACCATCCCCCAGTCAGTGCTCATCATCGGGTCCGAGGCGCTGCCCTTTGCCAAGACCGGGGGCCTCGCGGATGTCCTCGGCGCGCTGCCACCCGCACTGGCGGGGCTTGGCTGGGATGTCACGCTGGCGCTGCCGCGCTACCGCGACGTCGAGGTCGGGCCGGTTATCGACGCGTTCCCGTTGACGGTGGGTGGCTTCGTCCGCGACGCGACCTTCCACGAGACCGCCCTCGCCGAGGGAGCGCGGGCGCTGCTCATCGATTGCCCCGACCTGTTCGATCGCGCGGCTCCGTACGGCGTGGGCGGGGTGGATTTTCCGGACAACCCCAGGCGCTTTGCTTTTCTCGTCAGGGCCGCGCTCGAGTTCGTCGGGCGCCGTGGCCGCGCCCCGTCGGTCGTGCACGCCCACGACTGGCAGGCGGGGCTTGCCCCCGTCTACTTGAAGACGCTCTACGCGGGGCATCCCGTGCTCGGCGGCACACCCTGCGTCTTCACCATTCACAACCTGGCGTACCAAGGTCTCTTCGAACCGGACTGGCTGCCGCGCCTCGATCTCAGCTGGAACCTGTTCACTGCCCAACGGCTCGAGTACTGGCACCGCATCAGTTTCCTGAAGGGCGGCATCACGGACGCGGAGGTCGTGACCACGGTCAGCCGTCGCTACGCTGAGGAAATCCAGACGCCCGAGCTCGGGTTCGGCTTCGACGGCATCCTCCGCGAGCGCGCGTCCGACCTGGTGGGGATTCTGAACGGCATCGACACCGCGCAGTGGGACCCCGAGCACGATCCGCACCTGCCTGCGCCCTTCAGCGCGCGGGACTTCTCGGGAAAAGACAGGGCCAAGCGCGAACTCCTCGCCCGGTACCGTCTGCCAACCACGCCCGAGTCGCTGGCGCGTCCCGTCATCGGGATGGTGTCTCGGATGGTGGACCAGAAGGGGTTCGATCTCATCGCCGCGCTAGCGCGAGAACTGCCGCGGCTGGACGCCTCGTTCGTCGTGCTCGGTACGGGCGAGACGCGCTACCAGGATATGTGGGTGGACCTCGAGGCGGCGTATCCCGAGCAGATCGCCGTGCGGGTCGGCTTCGACGAAGGGCTGGCGCACCTCATCGAGGCAGGGGCGGACCTCTTCCTGATGCCGTCCCATTTCGAGCCGTGCGGCCTCAACCAGATGTACAGCTTGCGCTACGGCACCGTGCCGGTCGTGCGGGCGGTGGGGGGGCTGGCGGACACGGTGACGGACTACGTGCCCGGGCCAGCGGGGCGCCGGGGAGGCGCCTCGAAGGCACGAGGGCCGGCCACGGGCTTCGTTTTCGAGGAATACACGCCCGCGGCACTGCTCGCCACCCTCGAACGTGCCCTCGCCGTGTACCAGGACCGCGCCGCGTGGCGCCAGATCCAGCGGGCCGGCATGAAGCAGGATCATTCGTGGGACCGTTCCGCCCGCGAGTACGTCACAATATACGAGCGTGCCATGGGCCGGACCGAGTCCGGTGGGCGCGCGCGAACGACCAGACCCTAGGGTAACGGGACGCAGGAGAGACAATGGCAGCCGAGAACGTGCAGACCTTAACTGACAGCAACTTCGAGGAAACGGTTCTGAAATCAGGCCCACCGGTATTTGTCGATTTCTGGGCCGAATGGTGCGGCCCCTGCAAGCGGCTCGGGCCCACGGTTGACGCGCTGGCCACCGAATATACGGGGAAGGTCACCATCGGAAAGCTCAACGTGGACGACAACCCCAACACGGCGTCCAAGTTCCAGATCCGGGGCATTCCCACCCTGCTCTTGTTCAAGGGCGGAGAAATCGTCGAATCCGTCGTCGGCCTGGCCCAGAAGGACGATCTGAAGAAAGTCCTCGACAAGCACCTTTGATGGCGGCGCCCCGTAACGTCATCATCATCGGGTCCGGCCCGGCAGGCTTGACGGCTGCCTTGTATGCCGGGCGCGCCAACCTGCAGCCCCTGCTCATCGAAGGGCTCGAGGCGGGCGGTCAGCTCATGCTGACGACCCTCGTCGAGAACTTCCCTGGGCATCGGGACGGCATCCTGGGGCCGGACCTGATGGCCGAACTCCGCGCGCAGGCCGAGAAGTTCGGAACGGAGATCGTCCAGGATCACGTCAGCGCGGTGGACGTGTGCGGGCGACCGTTCGTCGTCAAGACCTCGAGCGCGGAGTACACGACCCGGTCGATCATCATTGCCACCGGCGCGTCGGCGCGGCTGCTCGGCCTGCCGTCGGAGCGCACGCTCATGGGCCACGGCGTCTCGACCTGCGCGACCTGCGACGGCTATTTCTTCCGTGGCCAGGACATTGCGGTGGTCGGCGGCGGCGATTCGGCGATGGAAGAGGCGGTGTTCCTCACGCGCTTTGCGAGCAAGGTCACCCTCGTCCACCGACGGGACACGCTCCGCGCCTCGAAGATCATGCAGGACAAGGCCCGCGCGAACCCGAAAATCGCGTGGGCGCTCGACAGCGAGGTCGAGGACATCGTGGACGGCGGCAAGGGCGAGGTGACCGGCATGGTCCTGCGCCACAACAAGACCGGGGTGCGTACGGAGATCCCGCTGAGCGGGGTGTTCGTGGCCATCGGCCACACGCCGAACACGTCGCTGTTCAAGGGGCAGGTCGAACTGGACGCCAACGGCTACATCATCACGCACGACGGGGCGAAGACGAACATCCCCGGGGTCTTCGCGTGCGGCGACGTACAGGACCACATCTACCGCCAGGCCATCACGGCGGCAGGATCCGGCTGCATGGCGGCGCTCGACGCCGAGCACTATCTCGACAACATCCCCGACCACCTGCAGAGTTAGGCGCCGGACGGTTTCGACTCGGCGCTCTAGTTTTCGCGTGCGGTCTCAGTCGATCCAGCCGCCGCCGACGACGACGTCGTCCTCGTAGAGCACGACGGCCTGTCCTGATGTGACGGCCACTTGCGGGCTGTCGAACACCAGTTCCGCCCGGGTCGTGCCGGCACCCGCGCGGCCATCGATGGCCCGCGCCACCGCTGCGGCTGCCTGGTGGCGGTGGCGAATCTGC
>JBEQUD010000178.1:0-3320 GCA_040349235.1 Acidobacteriota bacterium | reverse complement strand
AAGGCGAGCCTCGGTCTGGCCATGTTCGGCCAGGTTTATCACGATCGCTGGCCGTGGGTGGCGCCGCTCTCGTTCGGGATCGGCATCAGGGGAGACAGCCGCGCGACGTACTATCTCGGTTCCGCGCTGCGGCTCGGGTCCCACGCCTCGATCACGGGCGGTGTGGCTTTCGGGCCCGTGGCGACGCTGCCGCCAGGCGTGCACGAGCAGGCGGCCGTCAGCGACACGAATCAGCTGCTCGATCTTCCCAGCCGCATGGCGCGCTCGTGGTTCACGGGCGTGACCTACACCTTCACCACCATCCGCTGACGTTCACGTGAACGTCGCCAACACCGGGGCGTGGTCGCTCGTGCCGACCTCGCGCTGGACGGGGCACGCCGTGGCCGTGGCCGCCAGCCCGGCGGTCGCGAAGATGTAATCGAGACGCCATCCGATGTTGCGCTGGCGCATGCTGCGCCAGGGCGGCCACCAGGTGAAGAGGTCGTCGTTGTCGGGGTCGAGCGCGCGGCCGATGTCCACCAGGCCGTGCGAAAGGATACGCTCGATCAGGGCGCGTTCCTCCGGCAGCTGGCCGATCGCGCGCGGCTTGCGTTCCTTCGGGTGCACGTCGCGCTCGGCCCGCGCGACGTTCATATCGCCGCACAGCACGAGCGTGCGCCCGGCATCCGCGAACGACTGCGCGTAGGCGTCCATGGCTTCGAGGAACCGCATCTTGGCGGGGAAGTCCTTGCCGCCATTCGGGACGTAGATCGAGGCGATGGTGGCGCCGGCCACGTCAACCGAGGCGATGCGATGTTCGAAATCGAATGCGGGGTGGGAGAAGACGGGCCGGTCTGGCGCAATCGCCTTGCTGACGTGGAGGCCGACGCCCGAGTAACCCTTGCCGCCGTGCCAATAGCACCAGTACCCCTCCATTGCGCAGAGGGCTTCCGGTACCTGATCGCTGGCCGCCTTGAGTTCCTGCAGACAGACGACGTCCGGGCGCTCACGCGCGATCCATTCCTGGACCTGTACGTGACGCGCCCGGATGCCGTTGACGTTCCAGGTGGCGATTTTCAGAATCGGGCGTGCGCGGCCTGACGCTCGGCGGCCGGCACAGCCATGATGTCCGGATGCGCCGCCACGTGCGCCTTCACGATCTCCTCGGCCTGGGCCATCGTGGCCGCGTCGCCGTTGCGGTAGACCGCGTTGGCCTCGATCAGGTCCTTCTGATGCGCCGGCGTCGCGTCGATGCTCTCGTAGATCGCCGCCACCGGGCACGCGGGGACGCACGCGCCGCAGTCGATGCACTCTTCAGGATGGATGTAGAGCATCGTCGCGGCCGCGAATTCGGCCTCGTCCTTGCGCGGATGGATGCAGTCGACCGGGCACACGTCCACACAGGCCGTGTCTTTTGTTTCAATGCAGGGGTCGGTGATGATGAAAGGCATGCTCGCGCGTCTCCCGTGTCCTCGAAAGAAGTCCTGGAACTGTCCGTTCAGTCGTGAAGCGGAACCGACGGATTATACCTTGTGGACGGCCAAGGGCAAGACCGGGCCTATTTCGGCGACGGGGTGAGCGCGCGGAACATCATGGGGCTTCGGGTGACCTCGTACCCCATCGACTCGTAGAGCGGACGTCCCGATTCGCTGGCATTGAGCCCGACCGAGGTGACGTTGTGTGCGAGGCACCAGGCGTGGATCGCGTCCATGACCATCCGCGCGAGCCCGTGCCGCCGGTGCGCCGGTTCCGTGTAGACGTTGTAGACGAAGGCCAGGCGCCCGCCCGGGTAGCGCGGCCCTGGGGGCCACGGCAGAAGGGTGATGCCTCCGCCCGCCACCACCTCGCCCGGTTCGGCCTCGACAAGCCAGCCGCGGTACGTGCCGTCCGCCATCACGCCCGCCAGCCAGTCGATGAAGGTCTGCGACACCACGGCCTCGTCCATCTCCACGCCCATGTCCCTGAACATCGCGACGCGGTGATGGGTGATCGTGGCGAGGTCGTCGAGTGCCGCGGGCCGGAGTCGGTAGGACATCTGCCGCTCCAGTCTATACTCGGCAGATGAGCCAGTCAGACGCGCCGGTCCGCAAGGGGCCCGAACCACCGGACCTGAACGAAAAGGGTGGGATCAGGAACGGCCAGCCACAGACATCCGATGTGCGGTTGTTCATGCACTTGATGGCGTTTGGCGGCTGCGCCGATCCGCGGCCGCTTGCTGACGCGCTCCAGCACTCGGATGTCGAAGGCGTGCTCTACGAGGACCTCAACGATCCGCGCGGCGTCGGCCTCCTCACGCTCTCCGAAGAGCCCGCCGTCTTCCTGGACCGGGTCAGGCCCCTGCTGAATGCCGCGCCGTTTGCGGCGCTCACGCAGAAGCCCGAGTACACCATGCTCGGCCGCACCTACGCGATCGGCTACGAGCCCGATCTGGTCGATGTCCTGCAGTTCCGGCCGCGGCGAACGGTCCTCAACGCCGAGTGGCCGTGGGCGGTCTGGTATCCGCTCCGCCGGAGCGGCCGCTTCGCGCAGCTGCCGGCCGACGAGCAGCGCGTGATCCTCGCCGAGCACGGCGCGATCGGAATGGCGTTCGGGGCGGGCGACTACGCGCACGACATCCGGCTGGCGTGCCACGGCCTCGACAGGGACGACAACGACTTCGTCATCGGCCTCATCGGCAAGAGCCTCTTCCCGCTCTCGGCCATCGTGCAGACCATGCGGAAGACGCAGCAGACGTCGCTCTATCTCGAAAAGCTCGGGCCGTTCTTTGTCGGCCGGGCGGTGTGGCAGTCGGGACTCTAGCTACTGCGGGAGTTGCGCGGTCGGCAGGAACCTCGGCGGGCGGCGGTGGTTGGTGGCCTGCTCGTAGGCGTATGCCAGCTTGATGAGGGTGGGCTCGCTCCACGCACGGCCGACGAACGAGATGCCGACCGGCAAACCCCGGTAGAAGCCCGCCGGCACCGTGATGTGCGGGTAGCCGGCGACCGCCGGGAAGAGCGTCGAGCTGACCGGCCCGGCCGACCAGTAGCTGCCGTTCACCAGATCGATGAGCGTGGCCGGGCCCTGCGTGGGCGCGACGATCGCGTCGAGCTTGTGGTCCTCCATGACCTTGTCGATGCCCTGGGTGCGCGCGAGGCGGCCGCAGGTGGCCAGCGCGTCCAGGTACGCCTTGTCGGTGAGCGGGCCCTTCGCCTGCGCCTTGGCGAAGATCTCCTGGCCGAAGAAGGGCAGCTCGTGCGCGGCGTGGGCGTCGTTGAACTTCATCACCTCGGCGAGGCTCTTCACCGGCGCCTTCGGCCCCAGGCCGGCCAGGTAGGCGTTCAGGTCGGCCTTGAACTCGTAGA
>JBEQUD010000159.1:0-4968 GCA_040349235.1 Acidobacteriota bacterium | reverse complement strand
ATGACCGCCAGGTAGCTCAAGCCGTCGATGAGGAAGCAGTAGCCTTCGCCGACCGCCGCGATCGTGATGCCGGCGATGGCTGGCCCCACGAGCCGCGCGCCGTTGACCATCGTGGAATTGAGCGCGATGGCGTTGCCGAGGTCCGCGCGTTCCTCCACCATCTGCACCAGGAACGATTGCCGCGCCGGCAGGTCGAACGCGTCGATGAGCCCCTGGAACATGCTCAGTGCGGCGAGTTCTGGAATGGTGATGCGTCCGGACAACGTCAACACCGCGAGCATCAGTGATTGCACCGCCGCGAGGACCTGCGTGAACACGAGGACCCGGTGCCGGTTCCAGCGGTCCACCCAGACGCCGGCGACCGCGCCGAGGAGAAACGTTGGCATCTGCCCGGCGAAGGTGATGACGCCGAGGAGAAAGGTCGATCCGGTCAGGCGATAGACGAGCCAGCTCGTGGCGAGCTTCGTCATCCACGTGCCGACGAGCGAGACGCCCTGGCCGCAGAAGAACAGCCGGAAGTTGCGGTGGCGCAGGGCGCGCAGGGCGCTAGTGTTCATCCCGGCTCACGCATGCCCTCCCGGCGTGCTTGCAACGACCCGTCCGATCGACCTTTCCGCACGACCCTTCCAGACGAACTTTCCGGACGATCTTTTCCGGACGATCTTTTCTGGACGAGCGCCGCTCCGGTGGTGATCGAAGACAAGAAAAAAGGCCCCGGACAACAGGGCCTCGTCTCTTGAATCTGGTGCGGAAGAGAGGACTCGAACCTCCACGGGGTTGCCCCCGCCAGCCCCTCAAGCTGGTGCGTCTGCCATTCCGCCACTTCCGCGTATGAGGACCGCTGCGCTGCAGATGGCAACTGCAGCATCAGTTCGAACCCGAGGACTTACTTCGCCGGCGCCGACGAGGTTGGGGCGGTGGGCGCCGACGGGGCACCGGGGGCCGGGGTCGATGCTGGCGCGGGCGACGTCCCGGCTGGCGCTGAACCCGGCGCGGCCGGCGCGCTCAGGGGACGCGGCGGTGCGGGCGTGCCGCTGACCACCGACCCGCCGCCGCGCTGGCCGATGATGGCCAACCCGAGGGCGCCGAACATGAACAGGCCCGCGAGGACGGCCGTCGCTTTCGAGAGCACCGTGGCCCCCGCGCGCGCCCCGAACGCGGACTGGCTGCTGCCGCCGCCGAACGCCGCGGCCATGTCGCCCTTGCCCTGCTGCAGCAGGATGAGCAGCAGGAGCACCATGCAGACGAGCACGTAAACGGCGGTCATCAAATAAGACAGAATCATGTGTATCCCGCTTCGCCAGCACGGCACGCCCGACTGGCGGCGGCCGAAACTCCGATTATACCGTAGCCGGGCGGCTTCGCGTCACCAGCTCGGCAAAGCTCGCGACGTCGAGGCTGGCGCCGCCGACGAGGGCGCCGTCCACGTCGGCTTCGGCAATCAGCCCACGAATGTTATCCGGCTTCACGCTGCCGCCGTAAATGATGTGGCAGTGCTCGGCCGCGGGCCCGCCAAACCACTCGCGCAGACGCGTCCGGATGTGCGCGTGGGCCTCGCCGGCCTGCGCGGCCGTGGCATTCCGCCCCGTGCCGATGGCCCATACCGGCTCGTACGCCACGACGAGCGAGGCCACCTGATCGGACGTCACGCCGTCCAGGCCGTCCTTGATTTGGCGATCCAGAACCGCAAGCGTTTTCTCGCCTTCGCGCTCTTCGAGCGTTTCGCCGATGCACACGATGGGGACGAGGCCGGCGGCGAGCGCCGCCTTCGTCTTGCGATTGACGGCCGCGTCGGTGTCGCCGAACAGCCGCCGGCGCTCCGAGTGGCCGATGATGGTGTACTCGGCGCCGGCTTCGAGCAGCATGCCCGGCGAGATCTCGCCGGTGAACGCGCCCTCGCGCTCCCAGTACACGTCCTGGGCCGACACACCGACGTTGGTGCTCCGCGCGGCTTCCGCGACCGCATGCAGGGCGGTGAAGGGCGGGGCCACCACGATTTCCACGTCGATGACATCCTTGACGAGGACGCGCAGCTCCTTGACGAACACGACCGCTTCCTGCACGGTCTTGAACATCTTCCAGTTGCCGGCGATGAGAGGCTTTCTCATATCGGGTCCCGCCTGTCCTACTTGTCCGTGAGCGCCGCGACGCCGGGGAGAACTTGCCCGCCCAGGAACTCGAGCGATGCGCCGCCGCCCGTGGAGATGTGCGTGACCCTGTCGGACATGCCAGCCTTCTTGAGCGCGGCAATCGAATCGCCGCCGCCGACGATGGTCGTGCCTTTGACGTTCGCCACCGCGCGCGCCACCGCGTTGGTGCCGACGGCGAAGGCGTCAATCTCGAACACACCCATCGGCCCGTTCCAGACGACGGTCTTCGCGTCGGCGATTGCGCCCGCGTAGGCCGCGATCGTGGCCGGACCGATGTCCACGCCGAAGCGGTCGCCGATGGCCGCGTCGCCGACGGCGAGGACCTCGTGTGCCGCGCTGGCGTCAATCTTGTCCGTGACGGTGTGGTCGAGCGGCAGCAGCAGACGCACACCGCGCGTGGCGGCATGCGCCTCGATGGCCCGCGCCGCGTCGAGCTTGTCGTCCTCGACGAGCGAGCGTCCGATTGCGATGCCCCGCGATTTGAAGAACGTGTAGGCCATGGCGCCGCCGATGAGGAGTCGGTCCACCTTGCCGAGCATGTTCTCGATGACACCCAGCTTGTCCGACACCTTCGCGCCACCCAGGATGGCGACGAATGGCCGCTCGGGCGCCTCGAGCGCGTGCCCGAGGTAGCGCAGTTCGCGCTCCATCAGGAGCCCGGCCGCGGCGGGTCTGAGGACGTGCGTGATGCCTTCCACGGAGGCGTGCGCGCGATGCGCCGCGCCGAACGCATCGTTGACGTAGACATCCGCGAGCGCGGCGAGCGCGGCGGCAAACGCCGGCGCGTTCTTCTCTTCTTCGTCGTGGAAACGGAGGTTCTCGAGCAGCACCACGCCTCCGCCCGACGCCTGGACGCCGTCCACGACGCGCTTGGCGTCCTCGCCGATGCAATCCTCCGCGAAGGCGACGGGCCGACCGAGCAGTTCCGACAGATGCACGGCGACCGGCCGAAGGCTGTATTGCAGGTTCTTCTTGCCCTTCGGCCGCCCGAGATGGCTGGCCAGCACCACCGTCGCCCCCTTGTCCAGCGCGTACTGGATGGTCGGGACCGACGAGCGGATCCGCGTGTCGTCGCCGATGACCCCGTCCTTGATGGGGACGTTGAAATCGACGCGGACGAACACGCGCTTCCCCGCGAGATCGAGATCGGAAATCGACAACTTGGCCATGATGCCGCCTGCCCTGCCTGCTGCGGTTAGAGGCCCTTCTTGACCAGATAGCGCAGCAGATCGACGCAGCGGTTCGAGTAGCCCCACTCGTTGTCGTACCAGGAGAGGACCTTCACGAAATCGCCGTCCATCACCTTCGTGTAGGGCGCGTCGATGGTCGAGGAATGCGGGTCGCCCTTGAAGTCGATCGACACGAGCTCTTCCTCCGAGAAGGCCAGGATGCCCTTCATCGGCCCGAGCGCCGCGGCCTTGAGCGCCGCGTTCACTTCCTCGCCGGACGTCTTCTTTTCCACGATCGCGACGAGATCCACCACCGAGACGTTGGGCGTCGGTACGCGCATCGCGAAGCCGTCCAGCTTGCCCTTCAGCTCGGGCAGGACTTCGCCGACCGCGCTCGCCGCGCCCGTGCTCGTCGGAATCATCGAGAGGGCGGCCGCGCGCGCGCGCCGCAAGTCCTTGTGCGGCAGGTCGAGCAGTTGCTGGTCGTTCGTGTAGGAGTGGATGGTCGTCATCCAGCCCTTTTTGATCCCGAACGACTGGTGGATGACCTTCGCCATCGGCGCCAGGCAGTTCGTGGTGCAGGAGGCGTTCGAGATGATCTGGTGCTTGGCCGGATCGTACTTGTCCTCGTTGACGCCGAGCACGACCGTGATGTCGGGGCTCTTGGCCGGGGCCGTGATGACGACCTTCTTCGCGCCGGCCGTGATGTGCTTGGCGGCGGCATCGCGGTTGGTGAAGAGGCCGGTGGACTCGAACACGACATCGACGCCGAGCTCCTTCCAGGGAAGCTCCGCGGGATCGCGCTTGGACAGCACCTTGAACTCGTCGCCGTCAACCGAGATGGTGTCCTCCTTGGCTTCGACCTTCGCGTGGAGATTGCCGAGCACCGAGTCGTACTTCAACAGATGGGCGAGCGTGTGGGCGCTCGTCAGATCGTTGATGGCCACGAAGTCGATGTTCTTGTCGGCCAGTGCGGCCCGCATGATGTTCCGGCCGATACGGCCGAATCCGTTGATCCCCACCCTCACTGCCATGGATGTCCTCCAGCTAAACGTTTCATTCTACAATACGTCGGCCGCCATGTATGCCGCGTACAGCGTACTCATGTTCGCCGTCTTTGTCGCCGCGTCGCCGTATTTTGTGTATCAGGCGCTGCGGCATAACAAATACGTAGGCAGCCTGGCCGAGCGGCTTGGTTATCTGCCCGTATCGCTCAACGTGGACGGCGAAGATTCCATCTGGATCCATGCCGTTTCGGTCGGCGAAGCGCTGACCGCCCGCGCCCTCTGCGCGGAACTCCGGGCGCGCTACCCGCGGCTGCGGCTCTTCCTGTCCACGACCACCATGACCGGGCAGGAAGTGGCCCGCCGCAGCCTCCAGCACGTGGACGCCGTGTTCTATTTCCCGTTCGACTGGGGCCTCTCCGTCCGGCGGACGCTTGCCGTCGTCAAACCACGCATCTTCATCATGATGGAGACCGAGATCTGGCCGAATCTCCTTCGCGCGTGCCGGAAGCAGGGGGTCAAGACCATCGTCATCAACGGACGGATTTCCTCGAGGTCCTACCCGCGGTACCGCGTGGTCCGACCGTTCTTCAGGCGCGTGCTCGCGGACATCGACCGCTTCTGCATGCAGAGCGACGAATCGGC
>JBEQUD010000120.1:0-5368 GCA_040349235.1 Acidobacteriota bacterium | reverse complement strand
GATGGGAAGCCCGGGTAAGGTCCGCCGGTCGCTGACCGACGCGGAGGTCGCCAGTATTCAAGCCTACGCCGATCGCTACGTCGCTTACCGCCTTGACTACCAGTAGCGTCCAGCCGGCACGGGGGACGCGGGACTTCCTGCCGGCCGACGTCCGGCGTCGGCAGCACGTGATTGACATCATCCGCGGCGTCTACGAGCGCTACGGATTCGAACCCCTCGAGACGCCGGCCTTCGAGAATATCGAGACGCTGCTCGGCAAGTACGGCGAGGAGGGCAATCAGCTCATTTTCAAGATCCTCCGCCGAGGCGAGCACGAATCCACGGGCCAGGCGGATCTCGCGCTGCGCTACGACCTGACCGTGCCGCTCGCGCGTGTCGTCGCGCAGCACCAGAACGAGCTGCCCAAGTTCTTCAAGCGCTATCAGATCCAGCCCGTGTGGCGCGCGGATCGGCCGGCGAGGGGCCGGTTCCGCGAGTTCTATCAGTGCGACATCGACGCCATCGGATCGACGTCGCCCATCGTCGAGGTGGAGCAGATGGCGGCTGTTGCCGACGTGCTCGGGGCCCTCGGCTTTCGTGATTTCGCTATTCGCCTCAACCACCGAAGGCTGCTCGCGGCCATCCTCGACACCGCCGGCGTGCCCCCCCACCAGCAGACGGATGCGCTCGTCGCGCTGGACAAGCTCGACAAGATTGGACCGGGCGGCGTGACGGAAGAGTTCGCGCGGCGGGGGCTGCCTGCTGGCGCGGCACCACGCCTGCTCGAGCTGACGGGGGGTGGGGGCGCGACGTTCCTTCGGGCCGCGCTGAAGGGCAGCCCCACTGCCGGCGAGGCCCTGGATACCATCGACGAGATTGTCGCTTTGGCCGCCGGCACCTCCGCCGCCGGGCATTTGCACCTCGATACGAGCCTGGCCCGGGGCCTGTCATACTACACGGGCGCGATTATGGAGATTGCGGTCGAGGGCATCGGCAGTCTGGGGGGCGGGGGCCGCTATGACGGGCTGGTCGGCATGTTTCTCGGCCGCGACGTCCCTGCGTGCGGATTCTCGCTGGGCCTCGAGCGGATCATCGTCGTGATGACCGAGCGCGGCATGTTCCCCGAGACCGTCGGGCAGGGTGCGGTGGATGTCATGGTCACGCTGTGGAATGCGGCGGCGCGCAGCGATGCGCTGGCGCTCGCGGCGGACTTCCGACGGGCAGGGCTACGCGCCGAGGTCTATCCCGAACCCGATAAGCTCGGCAAGCAGTTCAAGTACGCAGCGGGCCGGCTGGTACCCCTCGTGGCGATTGTCGGTGACGACGAACGCGCGCGTGGGGAGGTGACGCTCAAGGATCTGCGATCGGCGGCGCAGGAGTCCGTCCCGCGCCTCGACGCCGCGGCGCACGTCCGGCGGCGCATCGACTCGTGTATCGCGCACTGAACGATACCTGTTGTGAACACTCGTCCCGAATCCGGTGAATCCTCCTCACATGACTGAGTCTCTCGATCGTCCGATGCGCACGCACACCTGCGGCCAACTCCGTGTGGAAGCCGTCGGCGAGACGGTCCGTCTCGCGGGCTGGGTGAATCGCAAGCGCGACCACGGCCAGCTGCTGTTCATCGACCTCCGCGATCACTACGGCGTCACCCAGTGCGTCTTCATGCCCGAGTCCAACGGATTCAAGGTCGCGGAGGGCGCGCGGCTCGAGAGCGTGATTGCCGTGACCGGACGGGTCCTGGCGCGCGCCAACGAGAACGTCAACCCGGCGCTCCCCACGGGGCTCGTCGAAGTGGTGGTGGACGCGATCGAGGTGCTGTCCACGGCCGATACGCTGCCGTTCCAGGTCGCGGGGACGCAGGAGATCCCAGAGGAGCAGCGGCTCCGCTTCCGGTTCCTGGATTTGCGGCGGGAGAAGGTCCACGCCAACATCGTGCTGCGCTCGCAGGTCATCTCGAGCCTTCGCCGACGGATGCAGGAGCAGGGGTTTCTCGAGTTCCAGACGCCCATCCTGACGTCCAGCTCCCCTGAAGGCGCGCGCGACTACCTCGTGCCGAGCCGGATTCACCCCGGTCAGTTCTACGCGCTGCCGCAGGCGCCGCAGCAGTTCAAGCAGTTGTTGATGGTGGCGGGCTTCGATCGCTATTTCCAGGTGGCGCCGTGTTTCCGCGACGAGGATGCGCGCGCCGACCGATCCCCCGGCGAGTTCTACCAGCTGGACGTCGAGATGTCGTTCGTCACCCAAGCGGATGTCTTCGCGGCGATCGAGCCCGTGCTGGCCGGGGTCTTCGGCGAGTTCTCGGGCTGGACGGTCTCGCAGCCGCCGTTTCCGCAGATCACCTACGACGAGGCGATGACGAAGTACGGGAGCGACAAGCCCGACCTGCGGAATCCGATCACCGCCGTTGACGTCACCGAGGCGTTCCGGGGGTCGGCCTTCTCGGTGTTCGCCACCGCCGTCGAGGACGGCTCGGTGATTCGCGCGATCCGGGCGCCCGGCGCGGCCGAGCGATCCAGGAGCTTTTTCGACAAGACGGTGGGCCTCGCCGAGACACTGGGGCTTGGGGGCCTCGCCTACATCGTGGCGGGGGACACCCCGAAGGGCCCGCTCGCGAAATACCTGCCCGAGGATCGCCGCCGCGCGCTGTTCCAGGCGGTGGGGGTCGAGGCCGGCGACGCGGTGTTCTTCGCGTGTGGACCGGCGAAGGCGCTGCCGAAGGCCGTGGACGGGCTCCGGAACCACCTGGCGCGCGAACTGGGCCTGCTCGAAGCGGACGCCTATCGGCTCTGCTGGGTGACGGATTTTCCCTTCTACGAGCTCGACCCGGAAACGAACCAGATCGCCTTCAGCCACAACCCGTTCTCGATGCCGCAGGGCGGGCTCGAGGCGCTCGAGACGCGGGATCCGCTCACGATCAAGGCGTTCCAGTACGACATCGTCTGCAACGGCGTCGAGTTGTCGAGCGGCGCCATCAGGAACCACCGGCCGGACGTCATGCTGCGCGCGTTCGCGATCGCCGGCTACGGCCCCGACGAAGTCGAGAAGCGCTTCGGCGGCATGCTGAAGGCCTTCCGCTACGGCGCTCCGCCGCACGGCGGGCTCGCCCCGGGGATCGATCGCATTGTCATGCTGCTCGCCCGCGAGCCAAACATCCGCGAGGTCATCGCGTTCCCGATGACGCAGAACGCCGAGGATCTGTTGATGAACGCGCCGGCGCCCGTCTCGGACCGTCAGCTCCGTGAGCTCCACATCCGCATCGCGGATGCCCAGAAGCGCTGAACGTGGCCAAACGCATCACCGTCCCCGAAGAGGGGCTCGAAACACTGTTCGGGTCCTACGACGAGAACCTCAAGAGGCTCGAGTCGCTGTTCAACGTCCGGATCCGCACGCAAGGCCACGACCTGCTGATCGAAGGTGGCGCCGCCGAAATCGATCGTGTTGACCGCGTGATCAGCCAGCTCTCGTCCCTGATGCGGGACGGCTACAAGGTGTCGAGCGGCGACGTGAAGACGGCCGGCGAACTCGTCGCCCAGGATCCGTCGGTCGACCTGCGCGATCACTTCCTGAAGGGCGGCCTGACGCCGGGCGGCAAGCGCCGCGTCGCGCCGAAGACGGTCACCCAGCGGAAGCACCTGGACGCGATCGAGCAGCACGACATCGTGTTCGGCGTGGGCCCGGCCGGTACCGGCAAGACCTACCTCGCCATGGCGCAGGCCGTGGCCTTTCTCGTCGCGAAGAAAGTGAGCCGCATCATCCTCGCGCGCCCGGCGGTCGAGGCGGGCGAGAAGCTCGGCTTCCTGCCTGGCGACCTCCAGGAGAAGGTCAACCCGTATCTGCGGCCGCTGTACGACGCCCTGTACGACATGCTCGACGCCGAGCGGGTGGCGCGTTTTCTCGAGCGCGGCACGATTGAAATCGCGCCCATCGCCTTCATGCGCGGGCGCACCCTCAACGACGCCTTCGTCATCCTCGACGAGGCGCAGAACACGACCTCCGAGCAGATGAAGATGTTTCTGACGCGCCTGGGGTTCGGGTCGAAGGCAGTCATCACGGGCGACATCACGCAGATCGACTTGCCGATCGGCCGTGCGTCGGGCCTCGTCGAGGCGATGACGGTGGTGGCCGGCATCGAGGGGATTTCCTTCGTCTATTTCGACGAGCGCGACGTGGTCCGCCATAAGATCGTCCAGCAGATCGTGCGCGCGTACGAGGCCAACGGCCCGCAGCGCGATGCGCGCGGGCTGGGGGTGTCGCCGAGCGGCGCGCCGGCCGGAACGGGCGGGGCGTGACATGGGCGCCGATGGCAGCGGTCCTCCGCGCACTCGCCGCTCCGGTCTGACCGTGGTGGTGGGTGATGCGCGCGGACGCCCCGTGCGCGCGCCCGGGCTCTCGGTCTGGCTGCGCGCCATCGCGCCGGCCCGGGTGCACGGCCGCGTCGGCATCGCGCTCGTGAGCGACCGCCGCGTCCAGCTGCTCAACCGAACCTACCGTCGCCTCGACCATGCCACGGATGTCCTGAGCTTTCCCGCGGCCGACGAGGGCCGTGCGGGCGTCGCCGGCCGCGGAGGGCCGGACAGGTGGCTGGGCGAGATCGTGATTGCGCGCGGCGTGGCGCGCCGGCAGGCCCGGTCCGCCGGTCACTCAGAGCTGACGGAGCTGCGCGTTCTCGCGCTGCACGGCCTGCTGCATCTGCTCGGCTACGACCACGAGACCGACGCCGGCGAGATGCGGCGTGTCGAGGCCCGACTGCGCCGCAAGGGTGGTCTGCTGGGCGGCCTCATCGAGCGCACGCGATGATTCCGCTCGCCTTCTTCCTGCTGGCCTGCGCCGCCGTCTATCTGGGGTGCATCGAGGCATCGTTCAGCGCGCTGATGCGGTTCTCGCTGCGGCTGGTGGCCGAGCGCAGCGGGCGTCCCGGTGCGCTCGACGAGTACCTCGACGATCCCCTGCTGCTCTTCGTCCCCGTGCGGCTGCTGCTCGGGCTCGTCATCGCGGGCGAGGCGGCGCTGCTCTCGAAGGTCGTGGGCATCGACGGCGCGAGAGCACTGGCCTTCGTCCTCGTCGCGACGGGGGCCGTCGTCATCGTCTGCGAACTGCTCGTGCCGCTCGTCATCGTCGGCCGCGACCCGGAGCGGATCCTCGAGGTGCTGCTCCGTTCGTTCACGCCAGTGGCACGGGTGCTCGGCCCGCTGACGAGGCGTATCGCCCGCACGGTGGCGGCGGCCAAGCGCCCGGTGGCCGTGCCTGCGCCGCACGAAGAACCCGACGCGGCGGCGCGCGCCGCGCACCTCGACACCGAGGCCCGCGAGCGGCTCAGCGAGGGCGAGGAGCGGGAACTGCTGCAGAGCATCGTGGACTTCGGCGACACGCTCGTGCGTGAGGTCAT
>JBEQUD010000107.1:0-4550 GCA_040349235.1 Acidobacteriota bacterium | reverse complement strand
CAGCATGCAGGACCTCGAGGCGGCCTCGGTCGAGGACGTGCGCGACTTCTACCGCACCTATTACGTGCCGTCCAACGCGACGCTGGCCCTCGTCGGGGATTTCGAATCGCCGCAGGCGCTGGCCCTGGTCACGCAGTACATGGGGCGTGTCCCCAAGGCCGACCACCATGTGCCGCGCGACATCCCGACCGAGCCGGCCCAGACACGCGAGAAGCGCGCCACGCTGCAGGTGCCGTGGCCGCTGCCGGCCGTCGTGGTGGCGTATCACATCACGTTCGACGGCAACGCGGATTCCTATCCGCTGCACATCGCGGACAAAGTCCTGTCGGACGGTCAGAGCTCGCGCATCTACCGCGCGCTGGTGTACGACAAGCAGCTGGCGGTCGCGGCGTTCGGCCAGGCGAACCTCATCGAGGATCCGAACCTGTTCTACGCGGTCGCCATCGTGCAGCCCGGGCACACGCCGGAAGACGCGTCGGCTGCCCTCATCGCCGAAATCGATCGCCTGAAGGCCGAACCCATCAGCGAGCACGAGTTGCAGCGCACCAAGAACCAGTTCGCGAGGGACTACATCCTGCAGCGCCAGACCACGCAGGGGAAGGCCGGCGAGCTTGCGCACGCCATCGTCATCCACCGGGATATCAAGACGGCGGACGGCGAATTCGACATCTTCCAGGGGATTACGACGGCGGACGTCCAGCGGGTCGCCCGCACGTATTTCAGGTCTGAGAACCGGCTCGTCCTGACGCTTCTGCCGTCGGGCAAGGCTGTCTCGGTGCCGCCAGCCGCGCGATGAGGGCCGAGGATGAGACCCTGGTGAACGCGACCCGGCAAGGCCGGTACCGATGCCGCAGGCCGGGACACCGTCCCGCAGGGGCGGCCGCGCGCGGCGCGTGGCGGCCGGCGGCGCTCCTGCTGGTCTGCGCGCTCGCTTGCGCGTGCGCCCGTCCCGCCGCCGCCCAGGCGCTGGGGCGTGACTGGCCGTCGGAGCGGCCGCCGCGTGCGCTGACGCCCCGGGATATCACGTTTCCGCCCTATCAGGTGCAGACCCTGCCGAACGGCTTGCAGGTGGTGGCGGTACTTCACCACGAGCAGCCCGCCGTGAGCATGCGCCTGCTCGTGCGCACGGGCAGCGCCGCGGACCCGAAAGGCAAGCTCGGGCTCGACCATCTGCTCGCGTCGCTGCTCGACCAGGGCACCGCCGCACGGTCGGCGCAGGAGGTGAACGACGCCATTGATTTCATCGGCGGCGCCGTGAACACCGGCGCGGGCAGCGACCTGACCTACATCAACATGGTCGTGATGAAGGACAGCTTCGAGACGGGTATGCGCATGCTCGACGAGATGACCGAGCATCCGGCCTTCAGCCCCGAGGAGATCGACCGCCAGCGTCAGCAAATTGCGTCCGGCTTGCGTGTCAGCCTCGAAGATCCCGAGTATCTGGCGGACGCGGTGTTCGATCGGCTCGTCTACGGCGCCCACCCCTACGGCCTGCCCGACAACGGGATGCCGGAATCGCTCGGCGGCGTGACGCGCGCCGACCTGCTGGCGTTCCACGAGAAGTATTTCGTCCCGAACAACGCCATCCTCGCGATTGTCGGGGATGTCACGGCGGACGAGGCCTTCACGACGGCCCGGGCCGTCTTCGGGCACTGGGCGTCGCGCGACGTGCCTCGCGAGCGGTTCCTCGCCCCGCCGGCCTCGGCCCGCCGCGTCATCGTGGTGGACAAGCCCGACGCGGTCCAGACCGAGGTCCGGGTGGGCCACATCGGCATTCCCCGCAACCACCCGGACTACATGCCGCTGAACCTCGCGGTTCGCATCCTCGGGGGGGAAGGCAGCAATCGCCTCCACCAGGTCCTGCGCACCGAGCGCGGCCTCACCTACGGCGCGCAGGCCAAGATGGACACGCTCAAGGACAGTGGGGACATCGAGGCAGAAACCAATACACGCACCGACGCGACCGGGGAGGTGCTGCGGCTCATCGTGGACGAATTCTGGCGGCTGCAGCGGGAGCGCGTGTCGGACGGCGAACTGGCCGCTGCCAAGGCGTACATGACGGGCAGTTTTCCGCTGACCATCGAGACGCCTGACGCGATCGCCGCGCAGGTGCTCAACGTGGTGTTCTTTGGCCTGCCGCTCGAGGAACTCCAGACCTTTCGCGACCGCGTCAACACGGTGACGGTGGACGACATCGAGCGGGTCGCACGCTTCTACCTGAAGCCGGACGCGGTCTCCGTGGTGCTCGTCGGCAACGCCGCGGCCTTTACCCCCCAACTCCGCCGCATCGGGTTCAACCGCTACGAGACGGTCACGCTCGACAACCTGGATCTGCTTGCCGTCGATTTCAAGAAGACCGCACCCGGCGGGGGAGCGGGCCGCCTGGGGCGCACGCCGCTGCGGAACCGTGCGGTGGCCGATCGCGGCGCTGGGGCTGTCATCCGCATCGCGCGCTACCAGCCGCCGCCGGCGGCACCAGCGCCTCCGCCCACCCGCGGCGCGGCGCTCACCGCCAAGGCGCTCCTCGACGACGTGATCGCGGCCAAGGGCGGCCTTGCCGCCATGCGGGCACTCAAGACGATCGTGGCAACGTCGGCCGCGACGATGAGCACCCCAACGGGTCCGGTCGAATCCAAGACGACCACCTATCTCGAATATCCCAACCGTGTTCGCGTCGAGACCACGATGCCCCAAGGAACGCAGACGCAGGTCTACGACGGGACGCACGGGTGGGTGCGCGATCCGTTCGGCCTGCACGAGGTACCCGAGCTCGGGCTGCGCGAAATGGAGGCGAGCCTGCGGCGCGACACCGTCTCCGCGCTCCTCGCGGCGGCCAGAGGGGACCTCCAGGCGCGGCTGCTGCCCGACGTCGTGGACGCGGATGGCCATCCGCGGCACGCGCTCGAGCTGTCAGGGCCCTCATTCGACCCCCTCGTGTTGCAGATCGAGCCCGATACCCATCTGATCGCGAAACAGACCTACACCGTCCACGCCCCGGGTGAGCCGACGATCGAAGAGGTGTTCTCCGACTACCGGCCGGTCAACGGCATCACGGTCGCGTTCCTCGCCGAGGTGCGCACCGGAGGGCGGTCGGTCGTCCAGCGGCGTCTCGGCACGATCCAGACGAACACGTCGATCGACCCGCAGCTCTTCACGCGTCCGGTTCCTTGAGCGCGAGGCTGCTCGTCTCGTGCGGCGAGCCATCCGGCGACGTCTACGCCGGCGCACTCGTCCGCGAACTTCAACGGATCGATCCGGGCATCAGTGTCAGCGGGCTCGGCGGTCCGCGGTTCGCGGCGGCTGGCGGCCGTCTGCTCGAAGACTATCGCGGCTTGTCGGTCACGGGACTCACCGAGGTCGTCAGGAAGCTGCCTCGTGCCTTTGCGACGCTCTGGCGCCTCGTGCGGGCCGCCCGGCGGGAGCGCCCGGACGCGCTGGTCGTCATCGACTTCCCGGATTTCAACTTCGTCCTGGCGAGACGTCTCCACGCGCTCGGCATCCCCGTGGTCTACTACATCAGCCCGCAGATCTGGGCGTGGCGTCCCACGCGCCTCCACACCATCCGCGCGTTTGCCGATCTCGTGCTGGTCATCTTCCCGTTCGAGGCGGAGATCTACCGGGCCGGGGGCGTGCCCGTCGAATTCGTGGGGCACCCGCTGCTCGATCTCCTGCCCGCGGTGCCATCACGCGCAGCGTTCCTCGGCGGCCTGGGCTTTTCGACATCCGCGCCGACCATTGCCCTGCTGCCGGGGAGCCGGCCCAACGAGGTCGCCCACATCCTGCCGGACCTTGTCGCGGCCGCTCGGCACATCGCCGCGGTGCTGCCGACGGCGCAGTTCATCGTGGCGCGCGCGCCGAACCTCGACGACCGGCACTTCGCGGCACTGTCGGCGGGTGCGCCGACGCCGCGGATGGCCGTCGTCGTGGGACAGACCGATGCCGTGCTCGCCTCGTCGGACGTGGTGCTGACCGCGTCGGGAACGGCCACGGTCCAGACGGCCCTATGGGGCACCCCGATGGTGGTGGTCTACCGGGTGTCGCCCGTGACGTACCGTCTGGTCCGACGGCGCGTCACGGTCAGCATGGTGGCGATGGTCAATCTCATTGCCGGCCGCGTGGTGGTGCCCGAGTTGATCCAGGACGCCTTCACGCCCGAAGCCGTCGCCCGCGAGGCCCTCGACATTCTGACGAACACGGACCGCGCAGCCGTCATGCGGGCCGACCTGGCCGAGGTCCGCACCAAGCTGGGCGGCCCTGGGGCGAGCCGCCGCGCCGCCGAGGCGATTCTGCGGGTGGTCGAGCGGAGGTAGCCGAGGCATGGACGCTGGGGCCGTCGCCTATCGGGACGTGAGGTTCGCGCGGCCGGGGGCGCCGGCGGTGCTCGATCACTTCAGCCTCGATGTCCACACCGGGGAAATCCTCGCCCTCGTCGGCCGGAGCGGTGCCGGCAAGACCACCCTCCTGAAGCTCGTCAACCGGCTCCTGCTGCCGGACGTGGGATCCGTGCTCGTCGAGGGGCATGACACGCGTGCGTGGAACCCGATCGAACT
>JBEQUD010000105.1:0-5635 GCA_040349235.1 Acidobacteriota bacterium | reverse complement strand
GTGACCTTGCGCACGAGTTCCTGGCCCTCGCGCTGCAAGGTGATGGGAATTTCTCGGGTGGGCCGCGTGCCGATGGCGATGAACAATTGCCGCCACGTGTCCACCTGGTGTCCGGCCACCGAGAGGATACGGTCGCCGGGGCGAATGTCGTTGCTGGCCGCCGGCGAATTGTCCACGACGATGCCCACCACGGGCGGCTCGTCCTGATAGACCGGCACCTCGGTGCCGCGGTAGAGCACGAACGCCGTCACGATGACGGCGAGCAGGAGGTTCATGACCGGGCCCATGATGAGCACCTGGAACCGCTCCCACTTGGTTTTCGACAGGAATTCGTCCGGGCTTCCCGAACGCTCCTCGTCGGGGTTGTCGCCCGCCATCTTGACGTAGCCGCCCAGGGGCAGCAGCCCAAGGCTGTAGTCGGTGTCGCCGCGCTTGAAGCTGGCGATCGTCGGATTGAACCCGAGCTGGAACCTGAGCACCCGGATGCCCACCCGCTTGGCGGCAAGGAAGTGCCCGAGCTCGTGCACGAAGATCAGCACGCCCAGAACGAACCCGAACGCGAGAATCGTGATCAGACTTGTTTGCACACCGGTGACCTCAGGCTTGGAATTCTACCGCGCCAGCCAGCTCCTGGGCACACTCGTGCGCCCAGGCATCGACGGCGCGCACAGCTGCCAGCGTAGCGACCTCGGCCGGCCGGTGGGTATCCATCGCCTGCTCGATAATGCGCGGAATCGCCGTGAATCGAATCCGGCCCGCCAGGAACGCGGCCACCGCGACCTCGTTGGCGGCGTTCAGCACCACCGGCAGGCTCCGTGCGGCATCGAGCGCGCGGTACGCGAGGCGGAGGCAGGGAAAGGCCTCCGTGTCCGGCGCCGCGAACTCGAGGCGGCCGATGCGCGACAGGTCGAGGGCCGGCAAGGGCGACGGCCACCTGGCGGGATAGGCGAACGCATACTGGATTGGGAGGCGCATGTCGGTGATGCCCAATTGTGCGAGCAGCGACCCGTCCACGAATTCGACCATCGAGTGCACGACCGACTGCGGATGAACGACCACGTCGATCTGGCTCGCCCCGACGCCGAACAGCCAGTGCGCCTCGATGACCTCGAGCCCCTTGTTCATCAGCGTCGCGGAGTCGATCGTGATCTTGCGGCCCATCCGCCACGTCGGGTGCTCGAGCGCTTCCTCCGGCGACACCTCTTCCAGCTGAGACGCGGTCCGGCCGCGAAACGGTCCGCCGGACGCGGTCAGCACCAGGCGCTTGAGCTCGGCGGGGTCGTGCCCGTGCAGGCATTGATGGACGGCGTTGTGCTCGCTGTCAACGGGCAGGATCGCCACGCCGCGGCGGCGAGCGGCCTCCATCACCAGGCCGCCCGCCATCACCAGCACTTCCTTGTTGGCCAGGGCGACCGTCTTCCCGCCTTCGATCGCGGCCAGGACGGCCTCGAGCCCGTCGGTGCCGGACGACGCGCACAGCACGAGATCCACATCGGGGTGGGAGGCCACTGCCACCAACCCATCACGGCCGACGCCCGCCAGTTCGGTCCCACGGGGCCGATCGGCGCCCAGGCGGTCCACGGCCGCCGCGGTCGCCATCGCCGCGACGCGCGGGCGGTAGCGCTGCAACTGCGCGGCGAAGCGCTCCGTGTTCTCGCCCGCCGCAAGGCCCACGACCTCGAGCCGCCCCGGGTTGGCGTCAACGACCGAGAGCGCGCTCTGCCCGATCGAGCCAGTGGACCCGAGAATCGCGATGCGCTTAGACATACTTGAGCACCACGTAGTAGACCGGCGCGGCGAAGAGCAGCGCGTCGATGCGGTCCAGCACGCCGCCGTGCCCGGGAATCAGCGCGGAGCTGTCCTTGACGCCCGCGCTGCGCTTCAGCATAGATTCGAAGAGATCGCCGGCGATGCCGAGCGCGACGATCGCCGCACCGAACACGGCGCGCAGCGCCACCGGCACCTCGGGCAACCACCACGCACCGAGCACGGCCAATAGCAGCGCCCCGAAGACGAACCCGCCCACGGCGCCGGCAACCGTCTTCTTCGGGCTGATGGCGGGCGCGAGCAGGCGCCGCCCGAAGGCGCGCCCCGTGTAGTACTGGGCCGTGTCGCTGACGATGACCGTCAGCATCAGCAGGGACAACGCCGCCGGCCCGCGCGCTTCGCGGACCGCCACCATCGCCCCAAGCGGGAGGCCCAGGTAGAGCGACGGAAACAGGCCGACGCCCGCCAGCCCAAGGGCGTCGGCGCCGTCAGCACGAGCCGCGCCGGGCCCAGACGCGCCGCCGCCCTGCCACCGGGGCAGCGTCAGCGCGCCGAGCGCCACGAGCGCCGACAGCAGCACCACGTCGAGCGGCACGGCCACGCCGCCAACGGCGGCACGCGCGAACGACGCGAAGACGAGCATCGCCGCCACGCACGCGGGCAGTGCGGGGACGGGGTGATGGCTCGCCCGGGCCAGCGAGAGGTACTCCGCGAAGGCGAGTACGAGCAGCAGTTCGCCCGCGACGAAGAAGACCGGCGCGGACGCGAACCAGACGGGCGCGACGGCCAGCAGCAGGAGAACGACCGCGCTCAGGACGCGAGTCACTTGGCGCCGAGCGCGACGGTGTCGGCTTGCGGCTTGATGCCGCCGTAGCGGCGATCGCGCTTCTGGTAGGCGAGGACGGCGTCGAGCAGGTCGTGACGGCGAAAATCGGGCCAGAGCGTTTCCGTCACCCAGATTTCCGCGTACGCAATCTGCCAGAGCAGGAAGTTACTGACGCGCATTTCGCCGCTGGTCCGGATGAGCAGGTCCGGGTCGGGCTGGCCCGCGGTGTAGAGGAATTCGCCGAAACGCCGCTCGTCCAGGTCCTCGGGGGCGATGCCGGACGCGAGCGCGCGCCGCGCGGCGTCCACGATTTCGGCGCGCCCACCGTAGTTGAGCGCGATGTTGAAGATCATGCCGCCGTTGCCGGCAGTTTTGCGCACGCCGGCGTCGAGCTCTTCGCGGACGTCGGGCGGCAGATCGTCCACGCGCCCGATGACGCGGAAGCGAATGTCGTTCTTGAGCAGCGTGGCCAGCTCGAGGCGCAGATAGCGCTTGAGCAGCATCATCAGCGTGTTGACCTCTGCACGCGGACGCTTCCAGTTCTCGATCGAAAACGCGTAGAGGGTGAGAACCTGGATGCCGAGCCGGGCCGAGGTTTCGACGACGTCGCGGACCGACGCGATGCCCGCGCGGTGGCCTTCGACGCGCGGCAGATGCCGCCGCGCCGCCCAGCGCCCGTTGCCGTCCATGATGATGGCGATGTGGGCGGGAAGCTGGTCGAAATTCACCTGACGGGCCAGCACTTCGTCAGGCGACCCCGACGGAATCACCGCCAGCAACTGCTCGAGCGACATCGCCGTATTATAAGTCGCGGTACTCGACCGAGACGAGGAACAGCCCTTCGGCGGGCGCGGTGGCGCCGGCGCGCGCCCGGTCGCGTGACGCCAGGGTGGGGGCCATATCAGACGCGGCACGTCGGCCTCGCCCCACCTCCACCAGCGTCCCGACGACCGCCCGGACCATGTGGCGCAGGAACCCGTCGCCCGTCACCTCGTAGACCACGATCGACGACGCCTCGCGACGCACGATGGACGACCGGATGGTCCGCTCCGTGGTGCGCACCGTGCCGCCGGTCGCGCGGAACGCGGCGAAGTCGTGGTGCCCTTCGAGCACGCGCGCCGCGGACGCCATCGCCTCCACGTCGAGAGGCCCGAACACATGCCACGCGTACTGCCGCTCGAACGGGCTCATCACCCGCGTGTTGCAGATGCGGTATCGGTAGGTCTTGGCCGTGGCATCGAAGCGGGCGTGGAACGCGGGGGGCTTGGCCTGCGCCTCGACCACCCGCACGGCCCGTGGCAGAGCGGCGTTCAGGGCCCTGACGAGCGCGTCGGGCTCGATCGGGCGACTGAGGGAAAAAGACGCCACCTGGCCGAGGGCGTGCACGCCGGCGTCGGTGCGTCCGGCGCCCGCCACCGCGACCTCCGCGCCCTCGAGCGCACGAAGCGCGTCTTCGAGCAGCCCCTGGACCGAGGGGCCCGCCGCCTGACGCTGCCACCCGAGGAACCCGGTGCCGTCGTAGGCCAGCGTGATCGCGAACGTCACACCACGGCCGGCCGCGATCCAGGTTTCACGACCGGCAGCCCCTCGGCGCACAACGGGCAAGCGCCAGGCTCGTACGTCGGCAGCGCCACGTCCAGCAGCGCGGCGAACGGCACGTCGAAGCGTGCGGTGCCGCCGCTGCGATCGACGATCGAGGCCGCCCCGACGACCTGGCCGCCCGCCGCCGCCGCGACCTGGATCGTCTCGCGCGTCGAACCCCCGGTCGTCAGGACGTCTTCGATGACGAGCACCCGGTCGCTCGCTTCGAGCGAGAACCCGCGCCGGAGCGACAGCACGCCGTCCTGGCGCTCGGCGAAGATGGCGCGGACGCCCAGGGCGCGGCCCACCTCGTGCCCGATCACGACGCCACCGAGGGCAGGGGACAACACAACGGTTGCACGCAAATCGCGGGTCCGTTCCGCAATCGCGCGCCCGCAGGCCTCCGCATACGCCGGATGCTGCAGGACAAGCGCGCACTGCAGGTAGCCTGGGCTGTGCAGCCCGGACGACAAACGGAAATGCCCCTCGAGGAGCGCACCCGAACGGCGGAACAGGGCCAGGAGCTCGTCTCGTGTCATCCCCCCTATTATCACCTGCGCCCTCTCACCTGCTTCCCGGGCAGCTGCGGGCCCGGGGATAGGCGCCTTGAGGCCTGTGCCGCGAGCCATTACAGTTAAACTCCCCACGTGCCCAAGCTGTCGGTGACGATCATCACCAGGAACGAGGCCGCCGACATCGACCGGGCGCTTGCCTCCGTGGCGTGGGCCGACGAGCGCATCGTCGTGGATTCGGAGAGCACCGACGACACCGCGGCCATCGCCGGCCGGCTGGCCACCCGCGTCGTGATCCGCCCCTGGCCGGGCTACGTCGCGCAGAAGAACTACGCGGCCTCGATCGCCGCTCACGACTGGGTGCTGTCGCTCGACGCCGACGAACGCGTCACGCCAGAGCTGGCCGCCGAGATTCAAGCGCTGCTCTCCACCGAGCCGGCCCACGCGGCGTTCCGCGTGCCGCGTGTCACCTGGCACCTGGGGCAATGGATCCGCACGACCGACTGGTACCCCGACTGCCAGTTCCGCCTCTACGATCGGCGGCGGGCCGAATGGACCGGCCGCTACGTGCACGAAGACATGGCCGTTCAAGGCACCGTCGGACGGCTGCGCGGCGAGCTGCACCATTTCGCCTTTCGCAACATCTCGGACCACCTCGAGACGATCGATCGCTACACGACGTACGCGGCCCGGCAGATGCACGAAGCCGGCCGGCGCGCGGGCTTCGCGCAGATTGCGCTCCATCCCCCGCTCGCGTTCCTGCGCAACTACATCCTCCGCGGCGGTGTGCGCGACGGCGTCACCGGCCTGGTCGTCTCGACCTTGAACAGCTATTACGTGCTGTTGAAGTTCGCGAAGCTGTGGGAGCTTGGCCGGACCCCGTCGTCCGGCGAGCGCTGATCGGGCGGCCGGGCGCTGTTCTCCCTGCACATCGACACGACGCGGACCT
>JBEQUD010000082.1:0-6506 GCA_040349235.1 Acidobacteriota bacterium | reverse complement strand
GTGACGATCGCGTCGACGTCGATGCCCACGACATGAGCCAGTGCCTCTGCGCCCACGTTGCCCGCCGTGCCGTTCCCGACGCGGTAGATAGCCGTGAACACGGTGACAGCCGCGGGCCGTTCCGCGTAGCGGCCGTCGCCGAAGCGTAACGACGCGCGGCCGTCGTTCTCCACTTCCACGACGAAGTCCCGGGCGTTGCCATCACTGTTGAGCAGCGAGCGGCGCGGCTGCCAGAGTTCGGGGGGCTCCGGCGCGAATGTGCCGGTGAGCGTGATCTGGGGAACGGCGCCGATGACGGTCGAGCGCACGGCGCTCCAGGCGCTCGCGAGATCCGGCGTCGCGGACTGCGTCACCGGTCCCTCCGCGAGCGTGGGATGAAAACGCGCCGCCACTTCGCGCCGCGGTCCCGGCTCGCAGTGCCCGCCGTCACTCGCGAGCGTGAGCACGCGCCCCTCGGGCATGGTGCCGAGCGATTCCGGATCGGTTGCATCCTGCAGCGTGCGTCCGTGATCCGCGAGCACGAGATTGCCGCGGGCGATGCTGATGTCGGTGAAGAACTCCGTGCCCTCGGGCGTCGTGCGCGTGGCGGAGATGCACAGCGGAAACTTCAGCGCGTCGGCCGCGCCCCATTCGATCTCGGTCACGGTCACCGTTGGGTTCGGCACCGGGTCGGTCGTGACCGTGACCTTCGTGAGTTTCACGACCTGCCGGTGCGTGGGATCGGCGTCGCTGGCCTCGCCGGTGCGCGGGCCTCGCACCTCCTCGAACAGCAGCCAGTGATCCGCGAGCGCCGACTGGTCGCCGACGAGTGTCGCGCGCGTCGCGCCCGTGGGCAGACAGCAGTCGGTGTCGCTCCAGGTATGGAAAGAGAGTTCGTTGTGCGCGGCCAGCAGCGTCACCGTCTCCAGGGGCTCGAAGAACACCGGCCGCTGCTGCAACGCCTCGCGAAACTCGCTCGAACCGCTCGCGATGCCGACGTCGATGCGGTCGCAGCGCGTGAGGAACTGCGTGCCCGCCTTGGGCAGCACCAGCGACGCCACTGCCGGGTCGAGCCGCAGATGCACGAACACGCGCGCGTTGCAGCCGTCGTGCATCTCGTAGTCGACCAGCGTCGCATGTCGCCGCGTCGACACGCGGCGTCGCGCGGTGCCGAGGTAGGCCTCCGTGGAGATCGCGTCCTGCCGGTACGCCAGCTGATCGCCAACATAGGCGAGCAGCTCGATCAGCGCGACACCGCCATCGGCCACGCTGTCCGGCCGCCAGTCGGGCACCTGGTGCGCCATGCGATCCAGCATGAGCCGGCGGAAGGTGCCGTAGTCGCGCGCCAGGTAGTCGATGTCGGGGGCCGCGCGTTCCTGCGGAGGACACAGGTGGGTGTCGCGGCAATCGAAGTCCGAGGGGCATTCCGCCTTGAACGAGAACTCGATGCTCGTCATGCGCGGATCGAAATCCGCGGGCGGCAGATCGCTGCCGGCGGCGGTGAGCGTCAGCGTGTAGCGCGAGTAGTCACCCGCATTCGCGACGCGCACCACGAGAATCTGCGTGGGATCGTCGAGCGCATTGACGATGGCCGCCGTGTCGGCTTCGCCGGCGTCCGCGAGTTCGGGTGGCGGCAGCGACGCGACCTCGGCCCACTCCACCTTCGGATCGCGCACGCGCTCGCCACCCGTGATGTGCACGTTGTCGCGGCTGAAACCCGCGCCATCGACGGGCTTGAGGAAATACAGCAGCAGCGTGCGCTGGCGCAGCGGATCGGCGGAGGGCAGGTCGCGGTCGATGACTTCGAGCGCCTCCAGCCCGTTCAGCACCGGGTGCGCAGCGACGGCATTGCGCCGGCGCAGATCGCAACAGTGGTAGCGCGTGCCGCTCATGCGGGATTTCCCGTGGCGCGCGCGAACGATTCGGTGACGACGCGGCCGTCGCGCAGCAGTTGATAACTGACGGTGACGCGCAGCTCGGCGTCGATGGGTTCGACACGCACCTCGAGCACGACGATCTGTTCGCCGAGCCACTTCTGCAGCGCGCCCTGCACGAGCATCTGCGTGGCGCCCGCGACCTCGACCGAGTTCAGGGCGAACACGAGCTGCGCGACACCGCTGCCGAAGTCGGGGCGCATCACGCGTTCGCCCGGCGCCGTGAACAGCACCTGCTCGATGAGATCCCGCACGTGGTTGGCGTCGTCGGTGTCCGCGGTGCGCCCGCGGCGGTCGAAGTGATAGGGGAAGTCGAGATTCATGGCGGCCTCAGGTCGCGATCACGCGCGGTTGGGCGACGACGGGAAGCATCGGCGTGCCGGTGGGCACACAGGTCGAGGCGCCGGTCATCAGGGCGAGCGGCTGTCCCAGCGCAAGCACGCGCACGGCGCCGACCAACCACTGGCCCGTCACGCAGGGTCCGTTGCCGGCCGGCGGTACGAATGCGCAGCCCGCAATCACGTAAGGCGCCGTGATGGTCGTGACCGGCTGCCCGCTCACGAGCACACGCGGCACGGGTGCGGTGGGTGTGGCCTGGCCCGCGTGTGAGCACATCACCGTGGCGCCGAGATGGAGGACGGGTCCGGGCATGTCAGGAGGTCCTCATGTGATGGTCAGCGCGCCGAGGTTGATGTCGGTGACCGGCCCAGTCATGTTGATGATTGCGCCCTTGCCATTGCTGATGATGATTCCGGTGTCGCTCACCGAGATCATGGCGCCCGTGGTCGTCTGGATCAGGATGCCGCCCGTCGGCCCCGGCACGTCGCTGATGACGACGCCATTCTTGAGGGGAGTCTGCAGCGTGATGCCGGGCACGCCCGGCGGCACGATGCGCGAGAGCACCGGCAGCTCGGCAGTCAGGCCCCAGTAGCAGCCGGTCCAGATCGGGAAGTCGGGATCGCCGCGTTCGAACTCGATCCAGACACCGGAGCCGATCAAGGGCAGCACGAACATGCCGTTGTTGATGCCGGCGACGGGGACGCAGGGCATCGCCCAACTACCCGGCAACAGGCTGGTCACGTCGGGCACGATGGCCTGGATGCGACCGATCTGCATCGGGTCGATGTTGTTCGTGACCGTGCCGCGGTACTTGCCGTAGAAGCCCTGGCGCGCGGCGTCGGTGCTGCTCGACGTGTTGCTCGTCATGGCGGCACCACCGGCGTGTTCGAGATGAGACCGTCGCGCGAGATCGAGAAGCTCTGCTTGAACGAGCCGGGCTTGAGCGAGTGCGTGACGGAATTGACGTAGTAGAGGCCGTCATAGGCGAGGCCGGCGCCGCGCACGCCGACCATCATGCGCGAGCGCAACACGTGGCCGTAGCGCAGGACGTCGAGCGATCCCGCGCCGGTGATCGCATCGGCGGAGCCAAAGCTCAGCGCGAGCGCGTAGCTCGCGGCGCGGTCCGGCGCGAGCCGCGCCGCATCGCTGGGAAACGTGACTTTCGACGGCGGCGTGGGGCGCGCGCCCATCGGCGGCCGCAGGATGTTGAAGTTGGGGATCGGGATCGGCACGGGCACGCGGCGCGATACCGGATCCATGATGGTCATGACGACGATCTTCTTGGCGAGGCCATCCATCGCGAAGCTCAGTGACTCGACATTGCTGTGACCGCCGAGGTTCACGTTGAGCGCGGGCTGTGGCGCCGGGATTCGCACGTCGGGCCCGAAGTACGCGATGTTCGCGCCGGGCAGCGGGCCAGGCTCGACGTAGAACGTGTAGCCCACGTCGCTCGCCATCTTCTTGAGGTACGCGCGGTCCGTGCCGCTCTGGCTGGGGATGGCTTCGAGCGGATTGGAGAAATCGGGAATCACGGGCGGAATCGCGATGGGCGCGATGCCGAACGCGGCGTACTTCGCGAGGATGCTGTACACGCGCGCGATCACGGGCTGCGCGGGAAAGCGCATGAAGGGCATCTCGACGATGTCCATCATGATGCTCAGGTCCTCACCGGTGATCGTGAAGAGCGACTGGCCCGCGGTGTTGGAGGGCGCGACATCGTGTTTGGTGACGACGCCATCACACAGCACCTGCGGAAGGCCGCGCACCATCGCAACGACGATCACGCGTGTGACGATGGGATCGAAGAAGCCGGCGGGAATCAGCGTCGTCTGGATGAGCGAGCGCGGCCCGGTGCGGAACTTGAGCTGGAAGCCGCTGCGGTCCGCACCATGCGTGATCTCGCAGGAGTCGAGCGCATCGGCGACCTCCGCCGGTGCGGGGCGCGGCACGCCGGTGCCGATCAACAGCGTGATGTTGATGCCGTCGAGTGTCACACGCCGCCTCCGCCGGGTGTCGTCCCCGGTACGGCGATGCGAACGCGGGCGCCGACTTCGTCGGTGAGCTCCTCGGGCACGAGAGCGACGTTCGCGTCGGCGATCTTCCACCACTGCTCGGGATCGGCGAGGTAACGCGCGGCCAGCAGGTCGAGCCGGTCGCCCTGCACGACGAGGTGCTCGCGGGCGAGTAGATAGTATTCGGGGCCCGGGATGAAGCGTCGCGTGACGTACGCCACGGTGCGCCCGTCGGGAAACACGTGTGTCAGCGTGGGCAGACCGTTGTAACGGCTGTTCGGCGGAAAGCGCGCGGGCACGGCCGCGGCGTTCGAGAGCAGGGCATCGAGCTGGCGCAGTGCCTCGTTCATCGTATGCCTCCGATGCCGAGCGCCTTGAGGTCGCCGGTCTTCGCGCGCGCGGCCAGCGCTTCCTTGCGGCGCAGGTGGCCGAGGAACACGGTGCCGCCCGGATGTCCGAAGCCAAGATCGTCGACCGACAGCACTCGCATGCCGAGAGTGACCTTGGCGCGGATCGGGTTGAGCCGCTCGTCGAACGAGTCCTCGACCACGCTGAATTCGGTGATGCGTACCGGCACGATGCGCTGCGGGCTCCAGACGAACAGCGTGAGCGGCGCCTGCGTCGGCGCGATCTCGATTGTTCCGAGCGACAGCTGCGTGTTACCGGACACGAGTTCGGTCACGGTGGGATTGATGAGCGCCTCGAGCACGGCGATCTGCGGATGCAGGCCGACTTCGAGCGCCGTCGCGTTCTGGTCGGGGAACTCGAGCTGGTCGGTGGCGTCGAGCTCGGCGTCGACCTTGATGGTTTCGTTTGCGGGCCCGGTGAGTCGCAGCGCCTCCGAGCGTTCGCCGCCGCCCGTGCCCTGGACGACGAGCGTGCGTGTCACGGTCTCGGGGTTGTACTGCAGCGTGATCACGCGTTTCACCGCGAGGCTCACGGGATCGGCCACGACGATGCCGCCCTTGAGTAGTTTGGGGGAGCCGGAAAAGCCGTTCACGATGGAGTCTCCCGTTCGCTGGCGGTCGCGCCGTTGAACAGCTGCGACAGGATGTTGGCGGGATCCGGCGTTTCGATCGGACCCCATTCGAGCTCGTCCATTCCCGGTACCTGCAGGCCGGCATCACTCGAGTAGCTGATCGGCGCATAGACGCTGAAGCGGCCGAGCGTCACGTCGCGGCGGCCGAGGTTCCAGGTCTTCTCGGTTCCGACGGTGAAGGGTCCGAAGCCCGCTTCGGCGCGGGCGTTCGCGTCGAGCGAGAGACCGAGCACGAGCGCCGCGCTGATGCCGGGACGCGCGCGGATCGAGAACACCTGGTTCTCGTAGCTCACATCCAGGGGCCCGCCCGCGACCGCATCGAGTCCGAGCCGGGCGTTGATGCGCAGCGTGCCGCGCACGCGCGCGAGACCGGCTTCGACGCCGATGCCACCGCCGATCATCGCGGTCAGGTTCGCGCTGGCCGGGATGTGCAGATCGCAGTGGAAGCGGATATTCGGGTCGATGTGTTCCGCGAGCGGATTGAACGCCGCCTCGATGGCCACGTTGCGCAGCTGGCCCGGCCCGAAGCTGTAGCCCGCGGAGATGCCACCCTCGATGATCGCGACCACCCCCACGGGTCCCACCGAGAGTCCCGGGATCGGAATGCTGCGGTCGAAGCGGAACAGCTGGCGCTCGTTGCCGAAGCTGCGGAACAGCTCGATGGGCTGCGGCAACCGAAGCGACCCTTCGACGCGCACGTTCTGCGCCTCGTCGATGATGATGCCCGCGGTGGCGTCGATCCGGGTGCCGCGGATCGTCAGTGGATAGGTGACGGTGCCGCGGCCCGAGAGGCGGCCGGAGTCGTGCAGCGTCACCTCGACGCTGCCCCGCACGTTGCCGCGTGCGACGCGGATGGTGCCGGTGCCCGTGACACGGCCCGGTTGCTCGCCGGTCTGCGTATACGTGACGTCGAGTGAGCCCGTGAAACTGCGCCAGGTGAAGGAGATGCCACTCGCGGTCGCGCGCAACGTGCCATTCGAGTAGCGGCCGTTGATGTCGACCGAGAGCTGCAGCGAGTCGTTCTCGTACTTCACGTCGAGCGGATTCGGCAGGAAGGGCACGGTGGGGCGGATCTGGCCTCGCCAGTTCACGCCGCCGTCGGGCCGCGTCTCGATGCTCGTGATCGTGCCCGGGCTCAGGTAGGGATAGGTGAACGTGAGATTCGGGGTGCGCGTCAGCAGTCGCATCGCGCGCGGGCCGGTC
>JBEQUD010000065.1:0-4049 GCA_040349235.1 Acidobacteriota bacterium | reverse complement strand
CCCGCAACTCGGCGCCGGGTCGTTGATCAAGCGCCTCGGGCCTGGATGGCCCAGGGCCCGCAGGTGTGGGCGGGAGCGGTCGCGGTGGGGCAGCACCGGTCGCGGACGAACCGCTCGCCGGTCGAGGCTCGACAAGCATGCCCGGCTCGTAAATCCGACGCGCCTTGTCCCCGGCGCCCCGCTCGAGCAGCTGCACGTCCACGATCAGCTGGGACGGGGTGGACGCGTAGGCGTACGTGTAGCGGATGTCGCGGCTCTGCCCGACGTGATACACCACCACGAACCGGTCTGTTTCGCGAGTGGACGTCACGCCGATGGTGACACCCTGTATCTCGATCGATTCCTCCTTGCCGGTCGGGTGAAAGACGCGGGACTGGCCGAGCTCGTTCGTGACGGTCACCGCCCCGGGGGTATCGACGATGATCTGCCGGGCGGGCGGGTTGCGGGCCTCGGCTGTCAACAGCTGCCGCCGTCGGGCGTCGTCGTAGCTTTCCGGGCGGGCGAAGGGGGCCGCGGCCGAGGGGTTCCGCCCTCCGGCCGAGGCACGGCGGCCGCCGGCGCCGCCGGTCTGGGCGCCAGGGCTTTGCCCCGTCCCGTCCGGCACAGCCGCCCAGGCCATGTTGAAGCCAAGCTCCGGAGGGAACTCGCTGAGCGACCGGTTGAGCGTCCAGATGCCCGCGAGCGCCGACGCGGACTGGGCGCCCGTGGCACCCGGAAGGAGCCCGGCGGCGACCGCTGCGAGCACGACTGGCGTGAGGGAGGCAAGACCTTTCATGGCAACGGGAACCACGTTAGCATGGCGCTCGCCTGGATTTGTGCTGGTGGCTCGGGGCGCCTGCGACTAGAATCCTGTGCGCGGGGAAGGGGCCGGGCACGTCCAGGCTTCTGTGCCGCCGGCCACGGCAGCGTTGCCGTAGCAAACCCAGCAAGACTGAGCGAGCAAGAGAGACCCAGCAAAGAGCCCAGCAAGTAGAGACCCAGGAAAGATAACAGTTCCGTGGTGCCACGCAAGGAGACAAGCATGCGCCAGAAGGCGATTGGGATTAGAGCAGTAGTAGCAGGGGTGGCCGTGGTCATGGTGACTGACCACACCGGCGCGGCACAGGAAGCCGCGCGTACACCGGCCCCCACGACCGAAGCAAAGGTGTGGGCAGCCGAAGACCTGAACAAGGTCGCCAAAGACCTGTTGGTCACCAAGGCGAACAACTGGTCCTTTTATTCGGAGGCGACGTACAACGCGGAAGTTCGCAACCTCACGGGCAAGCAGCCGGTGCTGCAGCACAAGCAGCGGGCCGACTTCATGATCATGCGTGATGGCGGCGGCACGTTCGTGACGGGTGGCGAGCTCGTCGGTGGAAAACCCCAGAACAATCGGGGCGATCTGACTGGCGAAAGCATCAAGGGCGGCGTCAGCCGCGTCGTCAAGGCCGGTGACGTCATCTATATTCCGCCGGGCGTTCCGCACTACTTCTCGAACATTCCGGACCACGCGGCGTATACGCTCGTGCGCTGGGACATCAGCAAGTAGGGCACGGAGGGCGATCGGGCGCGACCACGCCTGGCCTGATCGCCCTCGCGCCGGTCCCCGTACCGACGCCGGGTGACTGGTACGAAATGTGGATGCATCGTCCGCATGGATGCGAACCAAGAACTCGACAAGATGGCGGAAGATCCCGAACTCGTGGTATCCGTCGAATTCGCCGCCAAGCTCTACCACGCCTTCATTGGGGATATGGAGCACGGGTACCGCGCACACGCCGATATGCCGAGTTTCGCAGCCGCCGTGCGCTGGCTGCAGGACCAGGCATGCCGGTTCTACCCGCATTCAAAATACACACAGGACCTTCCCACCCGCGTAATTTCTACCACTGGGCGACGGTTGCCCGGCGGCCGCATGTTGACGCACTGACGCGCTAGGCCTCCTCGACGTGCCCAGCGTCGCCGCCACCTCGGCAGGGTGCGCCCCGCCGGGATCCCAACGTCGCGGGAGCAAGACGCGAGGCGGGACGCGTCGTGCTACGGACGTCGGGGACGTGGGATAGGCTACGGACGTCGGATAGGATCGTCCCCGTGTCTGCCACGCGGCACGCGCGGGTCCTCCGCTTCGTCCTCGACCATTCGTTGCTCCTGCTAGGTGGCGCGGCCGCCGGCCTGTCCTGGGGCAATCTGTCACCGCGGACCTACCTTCCACTCGCTGACGCCGGCCGTTTTCTCGTGAACGACGTCGGCATGGTGTTCTTCTTTGCCCTTGCGGCCAAGGAAGTCGTGGAGTCCACACTGCCGGGTGGGCCGCTTGGCTCCCCCCGGCGGGCGGCGGTGCCAGTTCTGGCGGCCGTGGGCGGCATGGTGGGCCCTGCCCTCCTGTACACGGCACTCGTCTTCTGGCGCGGCGTGCCGCATCTTGCCCGGGGATGGGCCATCCCGTGTGCCACCGATATCGCCTTCAGCTCGCTGGTCGCACGATTGATCTTCGGGCGCCGGCACGGCGCCGTGCCGTTTCTGCTGCTGCTCGCGATTGCCGATGACGCCCTCGGACTCTTGATTCTCGCCCTCGTGTACCCCGCGGGGGACATCGACGCGGTGGTGTTCGCGGGCTTGCTCGGCGCCGGTCTGGCCGGTGCGTGGGCGCTCCGGCGAGCACAGGTGCAGAGCACGTGGCCGTACCTTATCGGCCCTGGCATCGTCTGCTGGCTCGCCTGCTTCTGGGGCGGCCTGCATCCGGCGCTGGCACTCGTGCCGGTCGTCCCGTTCATCCCGCACGCGCGGGTCCTGCATGGGTGGGGGATGGGGCGTTCGACGGGACACGACCCCCTGAATCGTTTCGAGCACCAGTGGCGGATCCCGGTGCAGGTGATTCTGCTGGCCTTCGGTTTCGTCAACGCCGGCGTCCCTCTGTCGGAGGTGGGCCCTGGGACGTGGGCGGTGCTGGTCTCGCTGCTCGTCGGGAAACCGGCGGGCATTCTGCTGCTGGTTGCGGTGGCCTCGTGGTGCGGCCTGCACCGGCCGGCGGGAGTCGCCTGGCCGGACCTGCTCGTCGTTGGGTGCGCCGCGGGCATCGGGTTCACCGTTTCCCTGTTCTTCGCGACGGCGGCGTTCACCGATCCGCTCCTGTTGGCCCAGGCCAAAATGGGCGCGCTCCTCAGCGTGGCGGCGGCCGTGGTGGCGCTCGCGGTGGCGGCGCTCCTCGGCGTCGGCCGGTTTGCCCGGACCGGTCGATCCCGTGTCGCGGTGTGAGCGATTTCGCTTGGCCGCAATCAGATTACGGGCGATCATGCAGCGACTATTCGCATGCCCACGCCGTGCCGCTGAACAGCAAGCCGGATCCCGCCGCTCCTCCAGCTGACGGGGCCGCCCTCGTCCGACAGTCAGCAGGCACCACCGCGGCGGTCGAGCTCGGTTACCAGCGAATGGCCGCCCTCATCGAGCTGGGCCGTCAGTTCGCGATCGAGCCGGATCCGCTCGCTCTCCTCCAGCGCGTGTGCGATGCCTCGCGCGACATGACGCTCGCCGAGTCCGCCATTGTCGGCATTCTGTCCGAGACGGGTGACGAGGTGCGCGCCTGCCTCTCCAGCGGGCTGGCGGGCGTCGATCTGTCCGCCTTTGCCCCCGACCTGCAGCGGAGCACCATTCTTGGTCCCATGCTCGAGACCCGCCGCTCCGTCCGACGGATCAATCCGAACGGCGACCCCGCGGCGCTCGAGCTGCCCGACGGACACCCGAGCGTGTTCTCGTACCTGGGTGTTCCCATTGCGTCGCCGACGCGTGTCTACGGCTGGCTTGGTCTCGCCAACAAGGTTGGGGCCACGGCGTTCAGCGAGGCCGACGAACAGGTGGCGGGTCTGCTCGCGGTCCAGGCGGCGGTGGCCTATGAGAACGCCGTGCGTTTCCAGACGTTACGCGAAACCGAGGAGCGGACCGAGTTCGCGCTCCGCGCAGCCCGCATCGGGGTCTGGGAGCGGGATCTCGTCAGCGGTCGCGTCACCTACTCTGACGGCATGTCCCTGGTGTTCGGGCGCCCGCTCGATCAGCTGCCGAGCCGCTGGCCGGAC
>JBEQUD010000314.1:0-9905 GCA_040349235.1 Acidobacteriota bacterium | reverse complement strand
CGTGGCAGGCCTGGCAGTTGGCCTGCTGCAGGTAGAGCCGCATGCCCTCGGCAAGGTCAGAAGGATCCACGGCTGGGCCAGCGGCCACGAGTGGCGCCAGCATGATCAGCGTGGCGGCGGCCACGCAGGCAACCGCCCTGGCGCATGTGTTTTGGGACATAGCTGGGTATTCTACCGGCTCACGACGACGATCCCGAGTGCTGGGGCCCACGCGTGGGGCTTCTGACACTCGCTGTCAACGGCCTGCCAATAAATGGCCATGCTCGAGTTGCCGACGCGTGCACTTCTGCGGCGAGGTGGTCCTTCCTGCCAGGGCCGTGGCGCGGCATCGCCGTTGCAGCGTTACCCGGCAGTTGGCCTACGAAACAGGGTTCAATACGGAGACGAAACACATGACCATGCGCGGAACCAAGGGCTTTACCCTTATCGAACTACTGATTGTCGTCGCAATTATCGGCATCATCGCGGCGATCGCAGTGCCAGGGCTGCTCCGCGCGCGCATGGCCGGCAACGAAGCGTCCGCCATCGGGTCGCTCCGGGCGATCAACAGCGGCCAGGCGGCCTATTCGTCCGCGTGCGCGGCCGGTGGGTATGCGACGAAGCTGGACGACCTCTTCCTCGCCCCGGCAGGCGGCACGGGCTTCATCAGCCCCGACCTCGCAGCCAACGGCGTCACCAAGAGCGGCTACACCGTCACGTTGTCCGCGGGGGCGGGCTCGGCGGCCGTCACCCCGGCAGCCCAGACGTGCAACACGTCGTCGGCGGCCGCGGTCAGCACCTACTTCGCCAAGGCCGACCCGGCCACGCTCGGCGGCACGGGCACGCGCTACTTCGGCACGGACACACGCGGCACCATCTTTCAGAACACTGCGGCAACGCTCGCCGAGCCGCTGGCTACGGCAGGCACCGTCAAGCCCGTGCAGTAATCGTCCGTCTTCGTCACCCGTTCGGAACGGCCGGGCTCCGGGATGTGTGGCTCCAGCGAGAGCACACGCCCGGAACCCTTCCTTGCTGTCCGGACATTCGGCGCCTCGCGCTCCACTTCTGCCAGGCGGCTCTCCGGCGCTTCGTCCGCTCGGGTCTACGGCGCGCCGCTCTGGAGCGGCAGCTCGTAAATGCTGATGCTGAGCTTGGGAACGGCCAATCGGCCGGGCCACCCCGCCAGCGGACTCTCCACGATATCCACGACCAGCGGCTTGCCGGGCACGTTAGCGGCGGTCAGGTCCGCTCCCGCGATTCGCCACACCCGGCCGTTGCCCTGCACCGTCACGCCCTTGATCGCGACATCAATCTGCTGCTCGGACTCGGTCGGGTTCACGATCGCCACGGTCACCGCCTTTCTGTCGGCCGTCAGCGCGGCCGCGGCATCGAGCGGATACGTGTCGCTCCCCGACGACGTCTTGCCCTTGTCCACGCCCGGCGTACCCTTCACATCGTGTTGCGGAGCGTTCCCCGTCACGTCCACTGGAATGGTTCCGAAATGCCGCCGGTACAGCTCGAACATCAGGCCGACCGGCTGCACCGTTGCGTCGGTCTTGTTGAAGGCCAGCAGCTGCGGCGCCGCGGTATAGGCGGACAGGATGAACCTGTTCGAGTGGCGAAACATCTCCTGCATCGCCTGGGCGCACGACAGGGGCGCGAACATCGAATAGCCCGGGGTGCGCACGCCCCGTTCGCCGAGCCACTCGGACACCCATTCGTCGAGCGCCACCGGGTAGCGGTCCATGTTCAGGTTCGGGAAGCGCCGCTGGTATTCGTCCCACGCCTCGACGACGGCGTGGACGGCATTGGCAATCTTCCTGACGCGGGCGACCAGCGGTTCGTCCACCTTCACGTAGTCCTGCTTCTCGGCGTCGAAGGCCATGTCCGCCATCGACGGGTAGATGTGCTCGGCGGCGGCGTCGAAGTAGTTCGACGAGTAGGCGAGCAGGGCGCCGGTGAAGTCCGCCGGCCCGCCGTACGCGGCGACATGCTTGCCGGTGATGGCGATCGCCGCATGGCTCTGGCTGGTCTCGACCGGTGATGCCCCCGCCGTCACGATCTTGATGGTGGGGTCCACGCGACGCATCGCCTGCGCGAACATGTTGTGCTTGACCCAGTACTGATTGACGGCCATGAAGCCCATCTGCCCAGGGCTCCACATCTCGTTGCCGATGTTCCACCAGGCGACTTTGTACGGCGCCGGATGGCCGTTGGCCGCGCGCCACTTGCCCATCGGTGTGTCCACCGCACCGTTGACGTATTCCACTTCTTCGGCGGCCGAATGCGCATCGCCAAAACCGGCGTTCACGCAGATGTACGGCTCCATGCCGAGCAGCCGGTTGAGGACCATGTACTCGTCGATCCCGAGATCGTTCTGCTGCACTTCGTCCCACGCGGGGTTCAGGCGCGGCGCCCGTTTGTCAGGATCGCCGATGGAATCCCGCCAGTCCCAGGCGGACACCATGTTTCCACCCGGCCAGCGGAACATCGTCGGCCCAATCTTCTTCATCTCTTCGATGAGATCCTTGCGATAGCCGTAGAGGTTGTCGGCGGGCATCAGCGACACGGCGCCAATATGGAACGTTCCGCTGCCGGTCCCGACGATTTCGAGCCGGGCGTCCTCGCTGTCTGCCCCTGCGGTGAAGCTGAGTGGGAACCTGGCGTATTCGGTTCTGAGCCGCTTGATGGGGATGTTCTGCCGGTCGGTGGGATTCGGCCCCCAGACGAGGCTGACCATCACGTTCGCTCCCGGATCGGCGGCCAGAAACACGCGGCCGGAATACTTCCGCCCCGTGCGGACGCCGAGGCCCCCTTGCGCGATGCCGTTCGGCGTCGCGGCCTCGAGCTTCACCATGGGGCTGTGCTCGCCCACCCACACCCGCTGACGGTCCATCACCACGAACGCGTCCGGGCCGATGGGTTTCCACCGGGTCGCCCTGGCCCGTCTCCTGCGGCCAGGGCTGGGTTCGCGGTCCGGGCCGGAGGTCACCGCACCGAAGAACTTCCGATCCCCGAGCATCTCCGCCCAGAAGCCGCCCTCGTTATTGGCTTCGTGGAGTTCGGTGAAGAACCCGTACATGTAGGGCGAAATGGGCGCGCCCGTTTTGGTCGCGTCCACCGTTATGGCCACCTGTTGCGCGCCGGCGACGTACGTCAGACCGCAGACGAACGATGCTGTCAGGGCTACTCTGGCGAACGCATGCGTCTTCATCGGCTTCCTCCTCGCGGCGACCATTTGCGATGGGTTCGTCCATCTTCGCGGGTCGAGTGCCCGGATTCTCGTCCTTGCGAACGGATTCGGTCAAACAGGCCTAGGCAACGCCGCGACGCGACGATTTTTTCACCGCGGGCGCGTCCTCGACGTCGATGATCAACCGCTTCCCGAGCGCCGCAAACGCAGCCTCGAGCTGCGACACCTGCGATCCGTGATGAACATCCAACAGTCGATCGACCTGTGGCAGGTGGACATCCAGCCGCTTCGCGAGTTCGGCCTTGCCGACCCTCGAGTCCCGCATGATTCGATACATCAGTGTCTTGGCGGCCACGAGCGCCGGCACTGCGACGTGATAGCGGCTGCGCTTTTCTGATGGATCCGGAAGATCGCGGCGGTCCTTGATGTAGGCATCGATCACCGTGGCGAGGGCGTCCGAGGCATGCGCCAGCGCGTTCTCGACGGTGTCGCCAAACGTATGAGCTTCTGGAAAGTCAGGGAAACCTACGAGGATGGTGCCGTTATCGTCGCGTTTGAGCGTGACAGGGTAGTTCCACATGGCCGTGACTCCTTTGGTAACGGAGACGCAATCCCCCCATAGCCGGAGAGGGCAAGCGACTGGCGCCGCAGAATGTCGATGCGAGGTCGCCTGAGGTCCCGCCCAGGTCGACCGTGAGCTTAGGGCGCTACTTGAGCCCGAGCTGTTTCTTGATCGCGTTGACGAGGCCGGTGCCGAGTTCCTTCCCTTTGCCGTGCATCGGGAGGACCGACATCCGTCTATCGCGACGGACGATCAAGTGCCCGCCGTGACCCGGTTCAAACGTGCAGCCCACCTTTGCCAGCCAGCGTTTGAACTCGGCGCTCGTCACCTGGAAAGGTTAGCAACAGAACTGTTTCGTGTCAACATATCTGTTGTGTGTTCGGTCGCCGTCGGCGGTCTTCGGCGAAGACCGATGACGCAACTGTTATGAAAAGGGACTATACGAGATGGTGGGGGGCAGGCTGTAGTGGAGAACGAGGACGCCGACCCATTGGAGGTCGATACTATGGCTAGGAAGTTGGCGGCGGGGCGTGTTCGGACGACGTAACATCGCGGACATGGTTGCGACGAGAATAATGCCGACCGCCGCAGGTTGAAGTGCCAGCTGCGAGACGCCAGCTGCGAAGCGCATCTGAGCCGATGTTGAGAATTGCGCGATAGACTCACCCGCTTGCTACTGGGACGCTCCGATCAAGGCAAGAAGCTCCGGAGGCAGTCGTATTCCGGCCTTTCTGGTCTCGTCCACCTGCGCGCGTAGCGCGCCCTGCTTCGACTCTAGCTCACGCTCAAGTTCGAGCACGCGCTGGGACCGACTCGCCTTCAAGAGTGCTTCCGCCTCCGAACCGCCAGCGGCAACGTTCGAATCGAACTCAGCCACCATCTCGGCGTACGCCTTCTGAGCGCGATCGTTGCATTCGCGTGTCAGCTCCAATAAACGGCTAGCAGCAGCAAACATAGGTTCAGCACCAAGTGCGCGAAGCTCCCTCTGTGCGTCTTGGATGACTTCGATAAGCTGCGCTGTCAGCTGTGACACGCGGCCGTGTAGCTCCCCAAGTCGGACGAGCCTATAACGAAGCCCACCGTCAAGCTGCGACTTCGGGTCGCTGACAACCGCCAACTCGCGAGCAAAATCCTTTGCCTCCACACCGATTGGCTCCATGCGAGCCAGAAGCCGATCCCTCGTCACCTGGACTGTGCGAACCTGTTCTTTAGGAAGTGGCGTCGCCAACGGGATTCGAAACCCATGTTTTGGCCTTGAAAGGGCCCTTACCCCTGCGCGCGCCGCCTGAAGCGTCGGATCCCCAGCACGGCCGCCAGCCGCAACGGCGTGTCGAGGCCGACCCAGCGCAGGCGCGAAGGCAGCGGGGCATCGAGATACAGGGCGTGCACGTGCGGCGGGAGCGCCGCGAGGCCGCCGCGCGCCAGGACGTGCCTCAGCATCTCGAGTTGCAGGGCGCGCCGCGCGTAGCGCCACTTGCGGCGGAGGTAGGTGCGGTAGTCGCCGGGCCGCAGCGGCGACAGCGGCCGGAACGAGAACTCGGCGGCCGGGCAGAAGATGCAAGCGGCGCCCCGGTCGGGTCCGGCATGCCCGTCGGCGAACTCGCTCGCGACGATCCAGGACAGGAAGATGTCCTCGCCGATGAGGCCCGTGGGGATGCGGAGCTGCTGCTGGCGGATGTGCTTCACGACGCTGGCGCGGAGCGCGTACAGATTGCCGGCGAGCATGCCGTTCTCGACCATGCGTTCGCGCCAGCCCGCGCGGCTGCGGCCGCTGGCCGGCATGCCGCCCGCGGCCTTGGCCGAAGGCGTCACGAGTAGCGCGGACGCCAGGACGGCGAGGGCATCGGGCTCGAGCGTGACGTCCCCGTCGGTGAAGAAATGCACGTCGATGTCCTGAAGCCGCTCCGGCGTCACCAATTCGTGGACGTACACGTTCCAGGCATTGGCCTTGTCGGCCACGGCAATCTCGGCCAGCCAGAGATGGGGCACGAGGTGCGCGCACGCGCGGACCTCGTCGGTGGTCGAATCGGTGCAGCCGTTGGCGAGCACCCAGACTTCGATGTCCTCGCCGCCGGCCGCTGCAGCGACGTGCTCGAGGGCCCGACGGATGCGGCCGCCTTCGTTGTGTGCGAAGACGGCCAGTGACCAAGACGGCCTGGCGGCGGTGTCTCCGGAAATGCGAGACACTCTGGTGCTGGCCGATTCCTCCCGCATGGCTTGCGGCATCTGTTCCGTGGGTGGATGATAGCGTCATCGCATGGGCGCGCAAACAAGAGTCGGCCGCTGGTCCCTTGCGGCCGTCGTCGCCCTGGCATGCGCGGCCCAACTCGCGGTCCTCGCCTCGAAAGACGTGCTGATTCTGGAATGGCGGCCGACGGATCTGGCCGCGATCGCCCTCAACTACTATCGCAGTGGGTTCCACTTCCTATACCCGCAGGTCCTATGGGGGGGCGCCGGGCCCGGCTACGTCGAGATGGAGTTCCCACTCGTCCCCTACAGCATCGCGGTGCTCTATGCGGTGTTTGGGGTACACGGCTGGCTTGCGCTGGTGTGGCCCGCGCTCTCGGGCATCGGCCTGGTTGCCGTCGTCTACGCGTTCGCCCGCCGCTTCTATGGGCCCCTCGCCGGCCTCGTCGCCGGTGTATTCGCGGCAACCGCCCCTACGTGGGTGGACATGACCACGGGCCTCTGGCCGGACGCGCCGCCCGTCTTCTTCGGGGCGCTGGGCCTCTATTGGCTATCCGCCTGGGCGGAAGGCGACGCGCACTGGGGCCTTGTCCTCTCTGCCTGTTGCGTCTCGCTCGCCATTCTCCTGAAGATGACGTCCCTCTACCTCGGACTGCCGGTCTTCTTTCTTCTCTGGCAGAAATACCAAGGAGGGTGGTGGCGCACGTCGCAGGCGTGGCTGTTCGCCCTCGTCGCGCTCGTGCCGTCCGTGCTGTGGTATGGCCACGCCTACGGTCTGTTCCTCAGGTATTCCAATACCTTCGGCATCCTCGGAGGCGGCTATCTGAAATTCGCCACGGCGGCGCTTCTGACGTCGCCGCGGTTCTATCTGCGGACGTTCCTCCGGCTGCTCCTGTTTCACGTGACGCCCCTCGGCGGGCTGTTGGTGGCGGTCGGACTCGCGTCTCGCATCGATCGACCCGACCAGATGCTGCTCCCGGTCTGGCTCGGGACCATCGTGCTGTACCTGCTGGTGGCCGCGCAGGGGGTGGACATGGGCCACGCCCAATACGCATTGCCCCTCGTGCCCCCGTGCGCGATCCTCGCGGGCCGCGGCTTCGTTGCGATCTACCGGAGGCTCGACGCGCTGCTGTCAGCGCGCTCGCACGTCGTGTCGCGCGTGGTCGGCATGGTCGTCGTCGGGCTGCTGGCTGCGAATGCGGCCGCCGCCAACTATGGGTATCAAACCCGCGGGACGGGGTTCCGGAAGCTGTCGCGCCAGAAGATGCGCACGGGCGTGGCCGTCGCGACCCGCACACCGCCCGGTGCGCTGATTGTCGTCGTGGACGGGGACATGAACGGCCGCGCGCCCGAGCGCAGCATGACGCCCCCCGAAGTCTTTTACTTCAGCGATCGGCGTGGGTGGTACCGCGCCATGGCCTGGCTGACGAACGAGTCCATCGACGGTCTCCGGTTGCGCGGGGCGGCCTATCTGGTGGTATCGGCCAACGACGCCGGCGCGTTCCGGCGCGACTACGCGGGGTTCTACCGCGAGTATGCCCGACGCTATCAGCTGATCATGGACAACGAGGACGGCATCCTGTACGCCCTTGGTGACGGACCGGGACATGCCAACGCACGATAGCCCGCCGTCCTGTCGATTCTGCGGGGCTCCTCTGCGGGATACCGTCGTCGACCTGGGTGTCTCCCCCCTCTGCGAGAAGTACGTCACGGCGGATCGACTGGCGGTCGCGGAGCCACGCTATCCGCTCCACCTGTGGGTGTGCCGAGCATGTCTGCTGGTGCAGATCGAGGCCCTGGTGACGCCCCAGGAGCTGTTCGACGACTACGCGTATTTCTCGTCCTATTCCGACAGCTGGGTCGCGCACGCGCGGGCCTATTGCGCCGCGGTCGTGCCGCGCCTGGGCCTGGCCGCGGGCAGCCGTATCGTCGAAATCGCCAGCAACGACGGGTACCTTCTTCAGCACTTTACGGGGCACGGCTTCGCCGTGCTCGGGGTAGAGCCGGCGGCCAATGTGGCGGCTGCCGCGGCCGCGCGCGGTATCCCCACGGAGGTCCGGTATTTCGGACGCGAGACCGCGGCATACATCCGGGATGGATATGGCAGCGCCGATCTCCTCATCGCCAACAACGTGCTCGCGCACGTACCAGACCTGCACGATTTCGTGTCCGGACTCGCACGCCTCCTCGCCCCGGGCGGCGTGCTCACGATGGAGTTCCCGCACCTGCTGCAACTGGTCGAGCAGGTGCAGTTCGACACGATCTACCACGAGCACTTCTCGTACTTCTCTTGCCTCACGGCAGAGCGCGTCCTCGCGGCGCATGGCTTGGCCATCTTCGACGTCGAGGAACTCCCCACCCACGGCGGATCGTTGCGCGTCTACGCGCAGCACGCGTCCACTGGTTCACGTCTGACAACGGACCGCGTCGTCTCCCTCAGGGGCCGCGAGCGCGTCGGTGGGTACGACCGGGTGGAGACCTACGCCGGATTCGGGCAGCGCGTGCAGGAGGTGCGGCGCGCGCTCGTCGATTTCCTGACGCGCGCGAAGGCCGACGGCAAGCAGGTCGCTGGCTATGGGGCCCCAGGGAAGGGCAACACGCTCCTCAACTACTGCGGCATCGGAACCACGCTGCTGCCGTATACGGTTGACCGGAATCCTCACAAGCAGGGGCTGTACACGCCGGGCATGCGCATCCCGATCCATCATCCCGACCGCATCGCCGAGACGCGGCCCGACTACGTGTTGATTCTGCCGTGGAATCTGAAAGACGAGATCATGGGGCAGATGGCCGGCATTCGCGAGTGGGGTGGGCGGTTCGTCGTGCCCATCCCGTCGGTCGAGGTGTTCGAGTAGGCTCAGCGCCGGCCCGTCACCAGGCGTGCGAGCTTCCGCAATGCCCGATGCCGCAGCCACGCGACGCGCCGCAGCAGGTAGAGCCACACGCACAGCTTCTCGTAGAGGCTGATGGGAGACCGCAAGGTGGTCACGAACCGGTAGGAGTGCAGCCTGAGCCGTTGGAGGTTGTCGGGCTGGCCCGGGTACCCGACTTCGGGCCGCGCCGCCGCCCGGCCCATCAGGATGCCCGTCGTCTCGGGGGTCAGGCGTCGAACGAACAGGCGCTCGGGGACCTCGACGAACTTTCCGAGCAGCGACAGCTCGGCCATCATGCTGATGTCCGACCCGGGCAGCGGTCGATTGAGCGCGGTCCGGCGGAGCGCCGATGCCCGGATGACCCCGTTCATCACGTTGTTGATGCGCTCGCGGTTGAGGTATTCCCGAAAGCGCTCGGACGGACGCTCCTGTTCCAGGTTGAGGTTGTCGTCGTACTCCTGCGCGTACTCGGCCTCCCCGGGCGGTGAGAGCACCAGCAGGGCCTTCGGGTAGGCCAGCACGACGTCGGGGCGCGCGTCGAGTACCGCCACGCACGCCTCGAGAAAACCGTCCAGGCAGATGTCGCTGCAGGACGCCCACTTGAAATAGGCCCCGCGAGACAACTCGAATACGCGGTCGTAGTTCCTCAGGACGCCGATGTTCGTCGGGTTGCGGTGGTAGCGAACGCGGGCGTCCGCCACGGCGGCCTCCCGGCAAATCCCTTCCGTGCCATCGGTCGAGGCGTTGTCGGCGATGACGAGCTCGAAGTCACCGAAGCTCTGTGTCAGGAGGGACTCCAGGGCCCCACGGATCCACCTGGCCCCGTTGAACACAGGCATGCCGATGCTCAGCCGGGGTGCTGTTGGCATGTGGAATGTCTCAGATTAATACAGATCTTCGCGCAATCCCTGCGCCTCGCGGTCTGGCGGCTGGCGACGTGGGACTTGGGGCCGATTAACCCGTTACAATCGAGTAAACGGATGAGCTAGATCCGTCTCGGGTAGGGACGACGTGAAGATCTTCCTCACTGGCGTGCACGGGTATATCGGCGCTCTCCTGGGACCGGCTCTCATGCGGCGTGGTCACGTCGTCGTTGGCCTGGACACGGGGT